>CAIRYE010000327.1 GCA_903882765.1 uncultured Anaerolineae bacterium | reverse complement strand
ACACTCTCCGCGCTGCTTGACGCCTATCCCCCCAAAATGCTATAATGACCGCACGGGAAGAGTAAGGAAGGATTTGTTGTCAGAGAAGAGATCGAACGGTGAAAGATCTCGCTTCAAAACCTCCTGAACGTAGCCCGGGCAAGGCTTGCTGAAGAAAACCTTTTTGGTGATTAGAACAGCACGGGTAGCCCGTTATAGCGAAAGGCAGTTAGTTGCTGCCAATAAGAGCGCCGTTTTTGGCGAACAGAGGTGGTACCGCGGAAGGATATTGCGTCTTTCGTCCTCATTTGGACGAGGCGCTTTTTAATTTAATGGAGTGATCTATGAATGCAACGGACATCATCCAATCACAAATGCTGGCGGCTTTAGATATGCTTAAACAGGCTATCGTAAAATGCCCGGCAGGCTTGTGGAACTTGCCGGGTGAAATGGAAGAATGCTGGAGGAAGGCCTACCACGCCCTCTATTACGCTCATCTTTATTTACAGAAAAGCGAACAGCATTTTATGCCTTGGGAGAAACACCATGAGCCAGATAATGGGGCGGCGTTTTCCCAAGCCGAGGTTTTGGAGTACCTGACCTTTGTGCAACAGCAGGTGGCTGTTTTGGTCCCCACACTTGATCTGAATGCGCCATCCGGTTTTGATTGGCTGCCTTTCAATAAACTGGAATTACAGTTCTACAATATTCGGCACATCCAGCAACATGCCGGCGAATTGTATGAACGCTTGGGCCAAAGCAATATTGATCTTGACTGGGTAAGCTCAGCGCCTACCCAATAAACCGAATGGAGAACGAATGAGCACATACGAACTGCCAAAAGCATACGATTTTAAAGACACTGAAAAACGCATCTATGAGATGTGGGAAAAAGGCGGTTACTTTCAACCGCATAATGATCCCAATAAACCAAATTTTGACCCCACCGTCAAGCCCTTCACCATCGCCATACCACCACCCAACGTTACCGGCGAGTTACACACCGGTCATGCTATGTTCGTCAGTATAGAAGACCTGATGATCCGCTACCACCGTATGAAGGGATACAGCGCGCTATGGGTGCCAGGCACTGACCACGCTGGCATCGCCACCCAGTTGATGGTGGAGCGCCAGCTTCTTAAGGAAGGTACCAGCCGAGAAGAGGTTGGACGCGAGGAATTTTTACGCCGAACCTGGGAATGGAAAAACAAATATGGCGGCATGATCACCAGCCAAATACGGCGGTTGGGTGCCAGTTGCGATTGGACTCGCGAACGCTTTACCATGGATGAGGGTCTCTCAAAGGCCGTGCGCGAAGCCTTTGTGCGCCTGTACGAAGCCGGCAAGATCTACCGCGGCCCGCGCCTGATCAACTGGAGCCCCGGCCTTAAGACGGCTGTCTCGGACCTTGAAGTGGAGTACTCAGAAGAGCCCGGTACACTGTATTACTTCAAATACATGGTGAAATCCCTGGATGGCAGCGCTCCTACCGAGTTCATCCCCGTCGCAACCACCCGCCCTGAGACCATTCTTGGCGATACCGCCGTGGCGGTTCACCCAGAGGATGAACGCTACCAAAAACTGATCGGCCGCCTCGTGATCGTTCCCATGCTTGGCCGCGAGATACCGGTGATCGGCGATGAGTACGTTACCCGCGAGTTTGGTACCGGCGCGCTTAAGATCACACCAGGCCACGACCCCAACGACTACGAGATCGGCCAACGCCACAACTTACCGGTGCTATCCATGCTAGATAAAGCCGCCAAAGTGACAGAGATCGGCGGAAAGTACGCCGGAATGGACCGCTTCGAGTGCCGAAAAGCGCTTTGGGCCGATATGAAGGCCGCCGACCTAGTGGTGAAAGAAGAACCTTATACGCTCAATGTTCCACGCTCACAACGCGGCGGCGAGATTATCGAACCAATGATCTCCACCCAGTGGTTTGTGCGCATTCAGGAACAAGCCGAAAAAGGCTTGTTAGCAGTCAAGAATGGCGATATCAAGATCGTGCCTGACCACTTTGAAAAAGTGTATTTTAACTGGCTCGAGAATATTAACGATTGGTGTATCAGCCGCCAGCTTTGGTGGGGGCACCGAATCCCGGTGTGGTATTGCGCCGATTGCGGCAAAGAGACCTGCACCCGCCAAGACCCTAGCGGTTGCGTCCACTGTGGCAGCAGCAAGATCGAACAAGACCCTGATGTGTTGGATACTTGGTTCTCCTCCGGCCTTTGGCCTTTTAGCACCTTGGGCTGGCCAGATAAAACACCTGATCTAGGCTATTTCTACCCAACCAGCTATATGGAGACCGGCTACGATATTCTGTTCTTCTGGGTTGCCCGAATGATCATGAGCGGATTGGAATTTACTGAGGAAGCACCCTTCCACACCATTTACCTACACGGGCTCATTCGCGATGAGCATGGCCAAAAAATGAGCAAGACCAAAGGCAACGTGATCGACCCGCTGACGGTTATGGATGAACTTGGCACCGACGCGCTGCGCTTTACCATGTTAGTGGGCAGCACCCCGGGTAAGGATTCGAACCTCTCGATCAAGAAGGTAGAGTCGAATCGCAACTTTGCCAATAAACTATGGAACGCCGGCCGTTTCGTCATCAACACCATCACCGCTGTGGAAGAGGGAAGCGAAGGCGAGATCGATTGGACCTTAGCTGATAGTTGGATCTGGGCAAAACTGCAAAACCTCACCCGCGATGTGGAACGGCTTTTCCAAACCTTCCAATATGGGCAGGCTGGCCAAATGATCTACGACTTCTTATGGAGTGACTTTGCCGATTGGTATCTCGAGATCGCCAAGATCCAGATGACCGAAGGTGGAGCGCGAGCATATAAGACCGCAGACACACTCTTGCGTGTCTTCGATGCCTCCCTAAGATTATTGCACCCCTTCACGCCCTTTGTCACCGAAGAAGTGTGGTCCCACCTAAAAAAAGCGACACAAGGTTCCGCCTTACGAAAAAGCGTGGATGCATGGCCTGAAGTACTGATGATCGCAAGCTGGCCTGAAGCAAAAGACGCCGAAGGGTGGGAAGAAAACAAGATTTCCAGCTTTGAGCAGATCCAAGAGATCATCCGCTCCATTCGTAACCTACGCAGCGAAAAGAACGTGAAACCAAGCCTGAGACTAGCCGCCACCTTGGTGGACCAAAGCGGTTTATGCAAAGGTGAACAAAAGCTGATCACAGTGTTGGCTGGCTTGGATGTCGAAAAAGTTAACATCGTTGAAAGCCTGCCCGCCAGCCCTGAAGGGCATATCGCGTTGATCGCCGGCAAGGTTGAAATTCACCTGCCCCTGGCCGATATCGTGGATAGCGAGGAGGAAAAAGCCCGCTTAGCAAAAGAGCTCAGCGAAGTGGAAAGCCACATCGAACGGCTCGAAAAACTGCTTGGCAGCGATTTCGGCAAAAAAGCTCCTGCCGCGGTTGTGGCAAAAGAGCACGAGAAGCTGGCGAACTATAAAGAGACAGCCGAGAAACTAAAAGCCCAATTGAAGTAATTTACTGGTCGAGGACAATTGTCCTCGACCTTTTTTTTGGGTAGAATGGATATACTCGAATACGCACCCTTAGGAGATGATGATGTCTGATGAACAAAAGAAGATCGCTGAATTACGTGCCCGATTATCTGAGGTAAACGACCTTGAGATGGCCGGTTCTTTATTAAACTGGGATCAATTGACCTATATGCCAAATGGCGGCGCTGATGCCCGTGGCAGGCAATTGGCCACCCTCGCCAAGATCACACAGGAGAAGTTTATTGACCCGGCCATCGGAAAGCTTCTGGATGACCTTGCCAAGTATGAGGAAAGTCTGCCTTACGAATCGGATGACGCCAGTTTGATCCGCGTCACCCGACGAGATTATGAGCATGCCACCCGAGTGCCGCCAGAATTTCTGATGGAATTCAACATCCACAGCACCAACTCTTACCAAGCGTGGGCAGAAGCACGCCCAGAAAATGATTTCAGCAAGGTGCAGCCGTATTTGGAGAAGACCCTCGACCTTAGCCGAAGGTATGCCGATTTTTTTCCAGGATACGAACATATCGCTGATCCCCTGATCGATGTATCTGATCAAGGCATGAAAGCTTCGACAGTCAAAAAGCTTTTTTCTGAGCTGCGTGATGAATTGGTGCCGATCGTAAAAGCCATCACATCCCAACCCGCTGCCGATGACAGCTTTATGCACGAAGTTTACCCGGAAGAGCAACAACTTAAATTTGGCGAAAGCGTTGTGCGCAAATTAGGCTACGATTTCAACCGCGGACGCATCGACAAAACCCATCACCCATTCATGACCAAATTCTCGCTTACCGATGTGCGCATCACCACCCGTGTAAAAGAAAATTACCTGGGCGAGGCCTTGTTCAGTAATATCCACGAAGCCGGCCATGCCATGTACGAACAAGGTATTGATCTAAAATACGAAGCCGGCCCCCTCGGCGGAGGAACTTCCTCTGGCGTGCACGAGAGTCAATCCCGCACTTGGGAAAACCTTGTTGGCCGCAGCAAAGGCTTTTGGGAATATTTCTTCCCCAAGATACAAGAGGAGTTCCCGGCACAGTTATCGAAAGTGTCATTGGATCAATTTTACAAGGGTATCAACAAGGTAGAACGCTCCCTCATTCGCACCGACGCTGATGAAGTGACCTACAACCTGCATGTGATGCTTCGATTCGATCTTGAAATGCAGATGCTGGAAGGTAAATTGGCCATCAAGGACCTGCCCGAAGCTTGGAACGCCCGCTTCTTCCATGATTTTGGGATCACTCCACCCGAAGATAAGAACGGTTGTATGCAGGACGTACATTGGTACGGCGGTTTCATCGGTGGGGCTTTCCAAGGCTACACCTTGGGCAATATCCTTAGCGCTCAATATTACAAAAGCGCCTTAGCCGCTCATCCTTCTATTAGCCAGGATATGACAAAAGGCAACTTTACAAACCTGCACCACTGGTTGCGCGCAAATATCTATCAGCACGGCCGCAAGTTTACCGCTAACGAATTGACCAAGCGCGCCACTGGCAGTGAATTGACCATCAAGCCGTACATCGAGTACCTTATGACGAAATACGGTGAACTTTATGACATTTAGAACATTAACCTTTTATAAATAAACTATAATAAGGACAAGTTAAAGCCTACCTGTACAGTAGAATAGCAGGTAAGGATGAACATAAAAATAGGAGAAAATTACTATGGCAATGAAAATTCTTGACGACTGCATCGCTTGCGGTGCCTGCTTACCCGAATGTCCTACCGAATCCATCACCGATGGTGACATTTATGTGATCAACCCCAATACTTGTGTGGAATGCATTGGTCATTACGATGCCCCACGCTGCTCTGATGTTTGCCCAGTAGACTGCATCATCAAGGCCTAACTTAACAATTAAATATTATGGCCTCTCACTTGAGGGGCCAGCCTTCGGGGCAGGGTGAAATTCCCGATCGGTGGTAAAGCCCACGAGCACATTGTGCATGATCCAGCGTATTTCTGGAGCCGACGGTTAAAGTCCGGATAAAAGAAGGTT
>CAIRYE010000326.1 GCA_903882765.1 uncultured Anaerolineae bacterium | reverse complement strand
TCTACCGAATTTTGGTTTAACCACGGTTACTAGCCAATTTCTCTCAAATACCTCACCACCCGCTCCTTGATCTCGTCACGCACCTGACGATATGTAGTCAAATCGTTGCTGCTAAACGTGTCTAAGAACGGCATCTGCACACGGTCTCCGCGCTGCCCTGCTACGCAGGGCGCACCTTAGCGGCGTTATCACAAATGGTGGTATCTACCAACACATTTAACTCTAGTGTACGAGCGGTCTTCCTCTGCGAACCCCCTGGGAACACGCTGGTTGATGATTCAAACGTGAACCCGCTTCCCATTACTTATTCTTCATCAAACGTCGCCGCGTCAGAAAATCGGTAGCATCTCCCAACCTCAATCGATCTCATCATCCAAAAACTGCTTACGAATATAGTAGCAGTGATCACGCAAAATCCATGCCCGCGTTTTACTATCTTTTTGGGTTAGTTTTAAGTCCTTATATCTAGACGTTATATGTCCAAGAAAAGTAATTAGCTAAGTGGCTCGCACAATGTAAAATACCTGTGCAATTTCAGCCAAAGTGAGAGTTGTTTCTATAAGGCATGGCAACCTCCAACACCTTTACTTTCAAAAAGAGGAGTAATACTTAGATGCGCAACAAATTTTTCGTACTTTTTATTGTTATTATTTTATTCGTTTCAGCACTGCCAGCAACCGCTAACGCGGCCAAACAACAGACCTTCGAGATCAGTGTTCGCAACCGAACCCACGGATCTGTTGAGGTCAAGGTAATTGGTTCAGACGGTGTGGCGAAGTTTTTCAAACTTCCGGCCGGTTTCAGCACCATCTCGATGAAGGAAGGAACCTACCAATACTGGGTTTCTAGCTCATGCGGTAACAGCGCTGGTAAGTGGAACTTGAATGTTAATAAAACCCTATGGGTAGATTGCTCCTCCATCGGCAATGCCGCGTGGGTTGCCAAAAGCAGATCCGCCGGATCTTGTTCAGATTATGGTTTTCTCGTCGATTGGAACACTTCGCCGAGTCAGACTTGGTGGGCCTTCCTTTCCCAAACACATTGGGACTACACAACCTTAAATTTCGATTCTGAAACTCAGCGTATTCTTGACCTAGGATTTAACATAACTTGGGGCTGCGAGTCCGACTTCGTTTACGATGAGTATTACATCGGTCTGTAAGCCTTCAAAATAGTACAATTCGCAAGTACCGCCTCCCTGATCACAGGGAGGCGGTTTTATTTATCTTGTACTTTTGTGCTCGCGTTAGGCGAGGAACTTATGCGCTCAGGCTAGTTGGCTCAAATACCCCACCACCTGCGCCTCGATCTCATCACGAACTTTGCGATAAGTAGCCAGATCGTTGCTGCTGAATGGGTCGGAGAAGGGCATGTGAACGCGGTTACCCGCGCTGCCCAGCCAGGTAGGGCATGCCTTAGCGGCGTTATCGCAAACGGTGATGACCAGGTCGAAGTGGGTGCCCTTGAACACGTCGAAATGCTTCGACTCACCCTTATGCTCAATGCCGATCTCCCGCAACGCGGCGATGGCGAGCGGGTGCACGTAGCCCTCGGGGTGCGAGCCAGCGCTAAAGGCGCTCCATTGGTCGGAGAGGCGGTAGTTGACAATGGCCTCCGCCAACTGGCTGCGGCAGCTATTTCCGGTACAAAGGAAGAGTACTTTTTTCATATTTATCCAAGGTATTAGTAGGTAATATTGAAATTATATAATGCCAAGGTTTCACCTGTGGCAGTGTTGAACACCCGAAAAGTTCCAGTACCTGTTGAACCATAAAAAGAAGTTATATTCCAAAAATCCCAGCCAAAGTGATCGCCGGCTACCGCTTTTTTAATTTCGGACTTTTGCGTCCAGTCAGGCGTTGTGCAGGTAACGTAGATATTAACAAAATCATTTGGATATCCGCCTTTGACGTAAAAAGAAATGCTAAATCGCTCACTTCTACTATAAGAGCTTTTTACAGATCCTCCATCAATGCGCCAGGCAAATGCTTTTGGTTTGTATTCTAAGGCTAATTTTTTGCTGTCTTTGTAATCCAAGTCTTTCAGCAGATCGTAGGCAGCTAAGTAATCCCCTGAGGCTACTTTTTGCTTAGCTAAATTGTAGTCGCTCAAATTCCGTTCTTCTTGCAGAGCTGTTTGGGCAAAAGGTATCTTTTCCGCAACATCTGGGAAGTATTTTTCGCCTGCCAAGGCATACTCCGAAATGGCCTTTTGCCATTCTTTCCTTTGGTAGAAATCTTCCGCTAACAAATAATGGCACTTTGCCATAAGCTCCAAAGAATCCTTATATTCAGAAGCCGCGGGAAAGTATTCAATCGCCATAGAATATTGTTTGTTAGCCATCATTTGTTTGGCAAATTCGTAGTAAGTCTGTTTGAAATACTCTTTCGAATCTTTAAATATTCCTAGCTGATCAAACAACTCCCCAGCTTGGTCGTATTGTTTATGTTCTAGCAGATAAATTGCCTTCTGGTAAGTTGCTTCGCTAACATATGTTGAAGAATCTGAGTAATCGATGACCGAGGTGAAGAGTGTTATTGCTTCATCAAATTTCTTTTCAATTAATAAGAGTTTTGCTTTTTCGTACAAGCATAGTTTGATGGAAGCTTTTGACTCTTTATACGGTGTGATTTCATTGTAGAGTTGGAGAGCCGAATCATATTCTTTTTTTTGCAAAAAGTCATTGGCTTGTTGGAATTTTGCTTCGATCACCATTTGATCGGCATTATTAAAGGGGCCTAGAGCCGTAAATTGGTCTATGGATTGATCAAAGTTATGATTTTCCAAAGAGGTACTGGCTTGGTTGAACTGATAAAAAGGAATAGCGTATCTGGTGATCGCAAAATAGAACACGAACAAAACAAAACCAGTTATTGCTGCCACCCCGAGCCCTTTTAATAACAAGACTGCTTGATGTTTTAATTCCGCGATTTTTTCAGCCCGAATTTCCTGTTGTTTTTTTTGCTCCTCTTTATACTTTTCCAGATTCTGTTGAATTGATTCAATTTCCAGATTTTCAAAGAGACTGCTTTTATCAAAACCACACCGGCAACATTGGTGATCAACATTATCGTTTGGACGGCCACAAGTGCATTGCCAATACTTATTTTGTTGTACCGGAAGGTAATTGATGTACTTCCACATTCTGGCGGGGATGAGATTTTTTGAACGTTCAACCTGATCTTTCATCTCGCGCCCAAGGCCTTGAATACCTTCCTGAGCAGGGGGTGTCAATCGCTCTTGGGGTGGAATCCAGGTGGAACCATCAGTAAAGGTGACTTTTTCAAAATCGACCTTGATTTTGCGAGTGCGTTGGTCTAGCAGGATCGGGGTTTTATCACCAAAGGAGGAATCAGTTAGGAGGTTGATATCCCGATACGAATGGAAAACGACATCGTTTTGGGGGATTTCAAGACCCTCGTCATCGTAGCATAATACCTTGACGATAAAAGAGGAAACATTTTTAGGGAAGGCTAGTACCCCAAATTTCAGCTGCAATACCACTAATTCGCTGGCGCGATCAAGAAGTAAAGCCCCCTTTATAAACTCAATAGGCGAGTTAAGATAATAAGTGGAAAACTGAATATCAAATAACCGGAGATATCGCTCTTCTGTCATTTTTTTTACAGCTTAGGTAGATCATCAAAATTTATTTTCGTAACCGTATTAGGATCACGTTGGTTTTTCAATTGGGCGGTTTGTAGGTCGACCATATCTTGTAGTAAATTCACTACCTCGCCAAAACCAATGAACATCGTTCCAGAAACAAATGCGCTGATCCATACACCAAAACCAACACCTGGTGACGCGATAAATCCAAAAATCCCTCCTAAAAGTCCGATTATATAGGTCAGCCAGCCTATTGCAGTTAATGTAACTCCAACATTGTTTGCTTCGCGATTATAGTTTTGGTTCACCTTTGCCTCCTACGAATTAGTGAATAGCTACTATTATTTTAGTATATATTCACTCAGTTTGGAGTTTGTGGTTATATCGGTGAAAAAATTGTTTTGTTTGGAATCTGGAGGGGATAATTGATAGCCGAACCTCTAAGGAAACGGATTGACAAATCGTTATTAGATTATTTCTCAAAGAGAATTGGAACCAAGAATTCTTCAAGGATACGGGATTGAATTGTTACAGCCCTATATTTTGAGGTTGGTTTTTGGGTTCTTTTTCACATCAACCAACCAAAATTTATTGTAAGAAGGAAGATGCGCTTCGTTTTCTATCTGTTGTTTTTTACTATCCTAATAAACAAACGCCTCGCTCTTGCCCTCAAAGGCGTCACGCACGCGGCGGGCGTGGCTGGGCACCATTTCGAGCTGCCCCATTTCATCCAGGGTGTAGTAGCCAAAGGCGGTGGTTTCATCGCTCAGCCCAAGCTGGCCGCCGATGATCTCGGCCTCGAAGGAGAGGGCGACGATCTGCACGCGGTTGCCGTCGGGGTATTCGATCACTTCGTTGGAGGTGGTGTAGATGCCCACCAGGCGGGTAACTTTTGCTCGCAGGCCGGTTTCTTCCCATACTTCACGCAGGCAGGCTTCTTCAGCGCTTTCGCCTGGGTCCATGGCGCCGCTGGGAAGGCACCACATGCCATTATCGGCACGACGGGTGAGCAGCACTTTTTGGCGGGATGGGTCAAAGATGACGGCGGAGCATCCTACGCGTAGTTTGG
>CAIRYE010000325.1 GCA_903882765.1 uncultured Anaerolineae bacterium | reverse complement strand
TTATAGTCCGGTGCGAATTCAATGTAATATCCCTGAAAAATTAGCGATGACCATTACCGAAAAATCGATGGATATGCCCGGTGTTGGTATTGAGGTTGACCCGATCCGAGATTACCCAACCGGCGCACTCACTTCAAATATTATCGGGTTTTTAGGCCCAATTCCTTCTAGGGATGAAGAGCTCTATGCAAAACAAGGGTTTCAGGTCAATCGAGATAAGGTAGGGTACTCGGGACTCGAAGCATTTTTTCAGGATGTTTTAGCAGGGGTTCCAGGCAAGAAAGTTGTGGAACGTGATGTAGCTGGACAAGCAATTCGTAATTTAGAACCACCTCGGGATGCCGAATCGGGGTACAACATCGTTACTACCATCGATACCCGTTTACAAAAAGCTACCGAAGCGGCTATGCTAAAAGAGATCAATTTTTGGAATACCTACTTTAATACGATAAGAATTACCACCGCGGCAGTGATCGCGATGAACCCAACTACGGGTGAGATCCTCGCGATGACGTCTTACCCCACCTACGAAAACAATCGATTCGCTAGGTTTATTCCAGCATATTACTACAATCAGCTCTTTGAAGAACCCGCAAAACCGATGCTTAATCACGCGGTTTCAGATCAATTTCCTCCTGGTTCCGTGTTTAAATTATCCACAGCTACTGGCGCGCTAAATGAAGGCGTTGTTACTCTTGACCAGATCATCGACGCTCCCGGAGAATTACGTTTGACAGAGTCTTTTTCCCCAAATGATCCGGGTAATGAACGTGCTTTCGTTGACTGGAATGAAGCCGGCTTTGGTACGATCGATTTTTTGCACTGTATCGCCTATTCGAGCAATGTTTGTTTCTATAAATTAGGCGGGGGTTACAAGGATGAGATCAAACAGGGGTTAGGCATTGAACGCCTTCGTGAGTATGCTCGCGCCTTAGGCTATGACGAGCCGTCTTACATTGAACTTCTTGGTGAGGCAAAAGGGTTGATACCTTACCCACAATGGAAACGAATTAACCGGGGCGAGAACTGGTCCACAGGCGATACCTACATAGCAAGCGTTGGGCAGGGTTATGTGATCTCAACACCTCTTCAGGTGCTAATGTCCGCGGCAACGATCGCGAATGACGGGAAATTAGTTCAGCCTACCCTGATTAAAGAAATTAAAGACCAGAACGACAAGGTTGTAGAAATTTGGCGCGATAACGAAGGCAACCTCTATCGAACCTGCAAGAGTGATATCCCTGAGGTGGAGGGTGAGGAGAATTGGTGCGATACTGGGTTTGGAATATCAAACACAGCTAAGTACCAAAAATGTTCTAAGAATGATACGTTTGGCGCAATTATTAAGGGGTGGTGTTCAAAGGATGATAAAGGAGCTGATGTTTTCAAAACTGGATCTTGGCAAATTTCTCCTCAAACCGTCAATGTAAAATGGGATATCACGAAGGATCTAGTGATCACGAATTACAGCTGCGACGGGCCTTATTGCACATCGCTCGAAACAAAAAAGTCCGTTAGACCCGATGTAGTAGAAAGCATTCAACGCGGAATGCGTTTGGCAGTGACTTCATCGCCTACTGGCACCTTGTTTGATGTATTTAATGGCGGTAAGGAGTTCGCGAATCCTTTTGACATTCCGGTAGCTGGAAAAACCGGAACCGCGGAGTATTGTGATGACGTAGCTCAAAAAAATAATCGGTGTACATTCGGAGCATGGCCAACACATTCTTGGACGGTAGCCTATGCCCCTTACGACTCGCCAGAGATCGCTGTAGTCGCTTTTTTCTATAAT
>CAIRYE010000324.1 GCA_903882765.1 uncultured Anaerolineae bacterium | reverse complement strand
GATCATATGATCCCAGTTGCTCCGCTCCTCGGGTTTTGTAGGGGCAAAGCCAGTTTCGGGCATTAGGATGATCAGCAAAAGGGCGGAAACCATAAACAAACCACCGCCAATTCTGAATGGCATGTTTAAGTTGGCGCTTCCAATCGGAATGGAAAGGAGGAGCCCCATCAGAGCTCCAGCCAAGCTGTATTTATTTCCACTGAGAATTGCCCCGTTAGCTTCAACTTCGCCGATCTCATCGGACAACCAGGCTTGGGTGGCTCCGCTGGTAAAAGTGTGCCCCAAACCGACGATTACTTGGGAGATCATAATGGCGAAGAAAATAGGGAAAAGACCCTCTATCAAGAAACCAAAGCCGATCAGGAAAAACCCAAGGATGACCGAGAGTTTTCTTGACCTTGTATCGGCGATCACGCCAGTAGGGATCTCAAATATCAGAACTGAAACTTCTAAGGTCGTGCCGAGCAAGACAAGTTGATATCCTTGCAAATTAGCAACAGTCACTTCATATAATGAACTGACTAAGAACACCATTGAAAATAACAATGAACTGACAAATTCCAGTACAAAGTACATTTTTTTGGCGGAAAGTGTTCTAGAAAGCAAGCCGTAGGTACCTTAACCGAGCAGGTTTTGGATATCCGTTAGGGTTTGTTGTTGGTTTTGAAACCAAACCCCTTTCATTCCAAGATCGTTTGCGGCATCAACATTTGTTTTCATATCATCCACAAAAATACTTTCGTGTGGCTGAACATTCAGCTTTTCGACGGCATATATGTAAATTCTCGCATCCGGTTTGGCATAACCAACCTCAGCGGAAATAACCATATTATCAAAGGCATCATCAAACTTTTCTTTCAGGATCCATGGTCGTAAACCTGACCAAGCGTTGCTGATAAGTCCAGTTTTATAGTTGGCTCTGGAATCTCGCAAAAAGCGTACAAGGGTTTCGTCCAGTTCATCTCCGCTAAAAAAGGTATCGCGAATCCTAGGCATTTGATCCTCAGGGAGGTTCAATCGTTTTGTTACGTCCAGCCAGTGTTCATCTTCAGTTATCTTTCCGACCGATGCGAGCTTGGCGGATTGGCAATTAAAGACAAATTCATCGATCTGTTCGTAGGTCATTTTAAATTCGGCGGCCAAGGTTTGCCGAATGGTTCTGTTCTCGGTTCGCAAAAGAACGCCGCCGAGGTCAAAGAAAATTGCTTTTATCGTCATTGTGAATTTCTTCCTTTTATGCGCTGTCGGCGGGTTCTATCCCTGGCCGGAGTTCCTTATCAAACATAATGTATTCGTTCGCTTGCCGCATTCCTGCTTTCAGGTACAAGCGTGTCGCGCCGGTTGGGCTAGACGCGTCAACTGTGAGTCCAACTATTTTCACGCCTTTATCAAAGAAAAGACCAAAGGCATGTCGCAAGAGGGCTAAGCCCAAACCGCGTTTCCGCCACGGTTGTCGAACTCCAAGGGTACCTACCCACCCTATCTCTGATTTTTCTCTACACAAGGCATACCCGGCGATCTCATCTCCATCCCAAGCCACGATCCACATCGCGGGGTCAAAATCCGATAACCCTCGAACATTATTCACCCAGTAGGTATAAGGGCGTAAGGTATGGCCCCAATGGTCTTTGAAAGCGTCATGATGCGCCAAATAAAGTTGGTGATCGTGCTTGTCACCATCAAAAGGTCGAAGTTGAATGCCTTTTGGCCAGTCAACCGAGGCTGGCTTTTCTTCAAGGTTGATCTCCATGCGCCAATGGTAACGAACCAGTTCAAATCCAGTGGCTAAATGGATCTCCGCCGCGTTCGTTTCGTTGCTGCCAATACCATTTCGAATATACACTCGCCTCCCTTCGGGGGCAAGAGGAACATCTATAAGGGCACGCTGAACCAATTGTTCCAATAGGGTGGAACCGATCCCTTGGTTATAGTGCTGGGGATGTACATATCCGTCGCCGTTGAAAAGACAATGCTCAAAGCGATTATTAAATTCTTCGTAACCAACGATCAAATTCTCTGGCGAGAGAACTACCCAGCTATCCGTATCTAAGTTGAATCCTTCCGTCCGCCATCCAACCGCCAGTTCTTCAGAGGAAGCAGCCATTTCAGCATCACCAAAATTTTTGCAGGCTTCGTAGATCATTTTCTGAACGTCGTCTAAGTCATCCCAGGTTGTACTCCTCAGGGTATATCCCTTAGATAAATTCGCTGCCATATTTCTTGATCCATTCTTCTTTTAAGATCCCCATCCAAACCAAGTCCCAGCGTTTACCATCGCGAATCAGAAAATTTGGTGACCGACCTTCTACTACAAAACCTGCTTTTTCATAGGATCGTATCGCGCGGGTGTTATAGCCGAACACATTCAGAGAAACTCGGTGAAGGTTCAACTCCAAAAAACCGTAACGCAAGATCAGTCGCATCGCGTCGGTCCCGTAACCTTTGCCCCAATAATCGGGTTCGCCAATGCCGATCCCGACAAAAGCTTCTTGATGGGTTCGAATATTGCCTTCCAAGCCTACTCCGCCAATGATCTTACCGTCATCTAAGGTTTGGATGTAAAACTCGAATTCAAGGAAATCGGACAGATGTTTTTCCATCCACTCTTTACTTACTTTTTCCGACCGGAGACGTGAGGGTTCAGAATCGAGCAAGCGCAAGTACTCACTATTTTCAAACCATTTCACCCAGCTCTTGCTATCGCGTTCGGGGTCAAGTTCGATCAGGCGAACTTTTTCGCCCGCTAACAGATCATTGTTTATCATTGGATCACCTTCGTCAATCCGTAGATCAAAATATCCCAGCGGCGAAGATCGCGGTACACCGCTTGCCGTCGTCGGCCTTCCAAGGTAAAACCAAATTTTTCAAAAAGGGCTTTAGCTGCCAAGTTATATTCCGGAATGAAGGCTGTCATTCTTTCCAGATTGAGTTCTGAAAAAGCGATTTCAAGCATCATCGATAATATTTCTGATCCATAACCTTGCTGATGATTGGCGGAGTCGCCAATACCTAGCTGAATCACAGCATTGCGATTGGGCCAGGAAATATACAATATTTGGCTAAAGCCGATCAAAAGATCATCGGTGGTTCGGTGAACCTGAAAATGGTACAGTTCGTTTTCATCTTCACATTCTTTTTCGATGGCTTCCAGTTTCTTTTTGATCTCCGTTGGAGATTGTGGGCGCATTGGGTTGGTAGACAACATCCGCATATAACCGGAATTTTTGGTCCAGGTCGATTGGATCGCCGGATCTTTTTCGGGATCGATGGCGGTAAAATGCACGAGCTTACCTTTGTAGAGTTGGGTTGAGATGGGCATAGGGCTTCCTACTTGATGAGTTCAATTCATTTCTGCCTAAGCTGGCAGTAAATGCAAAAAGATTAAAATCAGTTTATCACCACAAAGCCGGAGGGGTCAAGAAATCGAAAAACGCACGTGCATTTAATCGCCCTGTACCGTAAAATTGGGTGGGAGATCGGAGAATCCTATGCCACAAAAATATCAATTGCTTGGAATTAATATCGGTGAAGAACGGCTTCTAAAACTCGGGTCAAAACCCAGCCTTACCGGGATTTATAAATTGCCTGTTCAAGCCGTGGAGGTGACATCCCTCGGTTGTATCGGCGATAGGATTGTCAGCGAAAAACACCACGGAGGGCCAGACCAAGCGGTTTACGTTTATACCCAACCTGATTATGATCAATGGGAATTGCTTGAGAATTTGAAGCTATCACCAGGTACGTTTGGCGAAAATTTGCTGGTTAGTGGATTGGAAAGCGCGGCAGGTGTGATCGGAGATCGTCTTATTTTCAAGGATGTCATTCTGGAAGTTTCAGCCCCACGAATTCCGTGCGCTACCTTGGCGGCT
>CAIRYE010000323.1 GCA_903882765.1 uncultured Anaerolineae bacterium | reverse complement strand
GTGGATTAGGCCGTATTTGGGATTTTCGTAGTTGAGTGACTGGTAGACTGCGTAGAGGCAGTGCCTCAATATCGTTTTTCCAAAAAGATCATTACTCGTGAGATGTTGCCCAGCGAATTCGGAAGCTGTTTTTAGCCTGGTTGCCTCCCCAGCTGAATTTGACAGCAATAAATGGTAATTTGGAGCTCCGACACTATTGGCAATATTTTGATACGTACCTGACCGCACTTTTCCGCCCAATTCTAATTCAAGGGCTTTTAAGTAAAAGCGTTCGGTTGGAGTTAGCAACTGCCAATGGTTCTTTTGGATGCCAATTGGGATAAAAAAGTCTGTTGCGGTTTGAACTGCTTGTTTAAATATTTGTTCAACAAGTGACATTTCACCGACTGTACGCCCTTTCACGATCACTCTTTCGGGATCCACTTCTTCGATCGGTTGCGCGGTTAAGGTTTTGAGAGCCGCAATATACGCCGCAAATTGGTAATCGACATCTGAATACATTGGTTCAACCGTATCGTCCAACAGCTGCATTTGTTTTATTTGTTTACGTACTTCTCGTTCGACCAAAGGGATCACTTCGTCTTGAAAAATCGGTTGGTCCTTGATCCTTTTCCTTAGCACCAACACTATCGTTGACCTTACACCATTGTCCCCCCTGATACCACCGCCTTCTGTTTCAGTTAATATCGACCAGCCTGCGGTTACCCGTAACCCGGCCGCCCATATTAACATGGAAAGATCTATCCAAATGGCGGTATCGTTGTGGGTAAACATGACAACTTGGATGCCATTGATCGGCATGTGTTCGGTTTGGTTGCGAAGAACTTGCAGGAAAGGTAGGTTGAAGGACTTGCCAAACCCCTTGATGGAAAGTTCTCGGCGGCTATCTGTTGGCCAGGAAGGGAAAATTTTCTGTATAAATGGGCTTTGCCAGCTGAGAAAGAATTCGCTGAGTTCATCAAAATTGATGGCATCGCCATAGGACGGGTCATTGAACCAAATGTGAGCGAAATCGGATAATGTTCTCGCATCTACTGAGCTTACTTTGTGATCCGCACATTTTATCGAAGCTATTTTTTTTGTGATCACCTTCTCAAGCGCTGGGAAGGATCTTCCGGCGTATGAGATCAATGTATTGAGGGTGTTGTTATTAAAAGTTGGGGACCCTTGCCCGACGCTGGTGAGCCAACCGGATAATTTGGATGAATAATCCAACCCCTTCGAAAAAGCCAGTAGACAACCCACCGCGACATCCTTGGTAATTTTGCCTTCAGACAAACCTTTGTCCAGTGCTTCATTCAACCATCCAAAGATGAGAAGATGCCTTGCTGAAAATAAATGGTGCCAATGAGTCCATCCGCGGGTATTGGTCAGGTGTTCAGTCGATCTTCCCGGGATTATCGGTACTGTAGGTATGTACCCGTTTTCGCTCCAATGGCTGAAACGATCCGCCAATAATCTTTGCGCAACCAATTCACGGGTTTGATCTTCGTGCGTTGCCGCTAAATAACGCCGGAACCTGGCTGGGTCGCTGGCTGGAGCAGTAGGATTTTGCCATCTTACACAATACAAGCGCTCTGAAAGGATGTCCTGTTCGCGATAAGCGAACTCTACTTTTTCCCAATTTCGAATCTCTCTTTTTACGGTTGACATGGAAAAGCTATTTGTGCTTCCGGGCATATAAATTCTTGTGCCTTTATAGGTAAAGGTTTTTTTTGCCCGATCCATGTCATATTTATTTGCGTATTCCAATATTTCAATATCAAAACATTTTCTCTGCATATCTGGTACTAAGCGAGCGACGATCCGTTGTTTTTCATTGATGACCAGGTCTTTAAAAAGGGGAATACGCCAACCACTACCAGGGTCTTTTACTTCAAGGCAGTATAAAAGGGTATCAACCCGCCAACCAAAACTGTTAATTTCTAGATCGTGTTGTACTATCTTGTTTTCAACTTCATCAAAAAGCCGCTGACAGGTAGCCTCAATCACATCCGAAACATTTGGATTTCCGCCTATCAGGTTCAGGCTAGCCCATGTAAGAAGGTTGGCATATGGATTGATATCATTCGCGATCGCGAATGCCCCGAGGGCTGAGGTGGTAAATGGGATGCTACCACCACCGCTCATAGCATCGCCAACTATGAGAGGCTCGTCAAATCGGGCGATCGAGAGCTCCCTGATAAGCTGAGCTAAAGAGGTGGAATGAGTGCCAAGATGGTTGTTAACCTCAGCCCATTCTTGCTTGGTAAGCTCGGTCGTTAGATCCGCTAATTGGCAATATTCCAGTTTTTTTGGTAACGGAAGGTGCTTAAAGGCAAATTCCTGCTGGAGAATTTGATTGGACCTTGTGTTACCTGAGTAGAGCCCTTGTTGGTATTTTTGAAACTCATCAGCGGGGACATTTCTCAACGCTTCTCGAATTTCAGTGTTTGCCACCTGTTTGTATTTGCGGCGTAAATAGGATGTATCGGACATGCCGGTAAGTAAATTAAAAACTAGCAGATCCATTTTCGGATCGTCCGTGGCAGGGAGAAGGATTCCCAGCAAAAGGCATTTCACCAAAAATAAAGGTTTGCGCCCTTTCCATCTACCTAAAGCCACAAGGATCTGGTTATCAATGGCCTTGCGTTCCTTGACACTTTCCGTGCTAATTTGGGTGACAGGAAATGCCTTTTCGATAAAGCATGGCGCGTTGCCGGCTAAGCGTGAGAGCTTTTGATCCGGTGTAAATTCGCTATTTAGCATATTTTACGCAGCACCCAACCAGCCATTATATTGGTTATACATGGTCATTTCTAACAGCACCAGCCAGCAAGTGGGCGTTTTCGCCATCCTTTGTCCATTCAGGCATTTCCTGAACGTTACGCAGCCTTGCGAGCCAATCCAATATTTC
>CAIRYE010000322.1 GCA_903882765.1 uncultured Anaerolineae bacterium | reverse complement strand
GATGCCAACAGGTCATTTTCAACATCCTGAAGTAGGTTTGTGTATTCAACCCCAATATATCGTCCACCCAAATTTTCAGCAAGCTGAGCGTTTTCGGGTTTGCTGCGATTATGCATCAGTATCACCCATGCTTTGTGTTTGGCAACAACAGCTGCCATCGAGGGGTCCCCCATCAAAGCCCAAACATCATTGACAATATGGGCTCCAGCCTTCAAACCTCGTTCGGCTACCGCTGCTTTGTAGGTGTCTACAGAAATGACCGCCTGCGGAAACGTGGCTGATACAGCACCGATTATTGGTATTACACGGACTAACTCTTCTTCCAAACTAACAAACTTAGAACCAGGACGGGTAGACTCGCCTCCGATATCAACAATATCAGCACCGGCGTCAAGAAAATCCCTGACTTGCTCCAAGCAACGATCAATGAGACGGTCGTTCTTATCCGTTATAGGGGTGAGTACACCATCGCCCGAAAAACTATCCGGCGTGACGTTGACAATACCCATCAGATAGGTTTTTGTTCCCCAATCGAACCAGGATGGACCTATTTGTACCGCGGCCATTTATACGATCTGCTCAACCGATTTCGCCAGCCACTCTTCGGCTTCGGCCAGTTTGGTAAAGATCTTGATGGCCGCCCCACTTGCAACAGCTCCGGCGGCAACATTCAGAATCGCGTCCTGAACCTCTTGGGTAGCTACCAGTACAGCTACTCGCAAGTTGCGTGTAGATGGATCACTATTGACCTCAATAGCTAATTTGATGGCAAGGTTAGGGATAACTGCCACCTCTCGCATATCATACAGATTCCGAGTAAGTCTGTCGGAACCCATCAAATGTTCAAAGGCAAATTCGCGCCAATCCGCTATGGTCGCATCACTTAGGTCCGTAAATGTTATGTTCATACCCCCATCCGATCTTCGGGCGACGGTATAACCAACGTTCGGTTTTCGGTTCCAATTCAAGGGTTTTAATTCTGTGGTCATCGCATCTCCTATGGTTATCTGAGGATCTATATGAATTCTAATCTCTTTACCAACGTTACACCGCTTTGGTCGATCTTACTCAAAATCGTCTTCAATGGCTCGCCAAAGTTAGGGTGGATAAAATCTGGAGCAATTTCACAAAGGGGTACCAAAACAAAAGACCTCTCGTGCAGTCTTGGGTGAGGGATCTTCAACTTGTCCTCATTCACGCATTCATCATCAAAAAAAAGGATATCCAGATCGATCACTCGGGGACCATTTGTAAAATTAGGAGTTCGCCCGACTTCCTTTTCGATGTCCTTCAAAAAGAGCAGCAATTCTCTTGGAGAAAGCGCTGTTTTACCGGCCAACACCATATTATAGAATTTTCCTTGGTCTAAATAACCCCATGGCTCTGTTTCGTAGATCGAGGAAGGGAGGATACCCTCAATTTTTTGTGAGATCGCGGTAATCGCGCGAAAAAGGTGGTCTTCGCGGTTTCCGATATTTGACCCTAAAGCGATAAAGACGTTATGCATAACGAATTAATGGTTCTTCTGTAAAAAACTGGGGGTAAACGCTCCAGGAAGCAATTCACGAACTGTCATTGTCTGATGTATCTTGCCATCTTCATCAGCGATCACCACCGTCATATCGAGATTGAATTCCGCCATCACTTGCCTACAACCGCCACACGGAAACCCACCATTGGCTGTTACAACAGCTATTAGGTCAAATTCTCGTTCGCCTTGGGCAACTGCCGAAAAGATGGCGGTTCGCTCAGCGCAAATGGTAGATGGATAGGCGGCATTTTCAATATTCACACCGGTGAAGAATTTTCCGGTTGTAGTTCTTAGCGCCGCGCCGACAAAATAATTGGAGTATGGCGCGTAGGCTCGCCTGCGTGCTTCCTTTGCTAACTCAACAACAAATGTGATCTCTGCTTGTGTTATGTTCATATCGTATTATCCATTGGTCTTATTTTATTTTCTTTATGGGTTTTGCGGGTACACCAACCACTAATGTGTTTTCATCCACATCTTTTGTAACCACTGAGCCAGCGCCTGTTTTTGCGCCATCTCCGATGTTCAACGGAGCAACCAACATCGTATCAGAACCGATGAAGACATTTTCACCGATCACGGTTTTATGCTTGTTCTTGCCATCGTAGTTACAGGTGATGGTTCCAGCACCGATGTTGGTATCTGTACCGATTTGGGCGTTGCCTATATACGAAAAATGCCCCATTTTTACACCCGGTCCTAATACGGAATCCTTCACTTCTCCGAAGTTCCCCATATGGACACCGCTCGAGAGATATGCTCCTTTGCGTAATCGCGCGAAAGGTCCTATCTCTACATGGTCTTCAACCACCGCCGATTCGGTTACTGCATACAAGACCACGCAATCATTCCCGATCTTTGTGTCCTTGATAACGGATCCCGGACCAATATGGCATCGTTCTCCAATGCTGGTGTTGCCTTGTAAACTTGTGTTTGGAGCAAGGGTAGTATCTCTGCTTATGGTTACATTCGCGTCGATATAAGTGGAGGCGGGGTCGATCATCGTTACGCCGCTAAGCATCCATTTTTCGTTAATGCGTTTTCTCATCAAGCTTTCTGCTTCCGAAAGATGCAGGCGATTATTGATGCCAATTGTTTCGTTAAAATTATCCAAAACCACAGCCGCAACGGCTTGACCATTGGTGACTGCCAACTCTACGATATCTGTTAGGTAGTATTCTCCCTTCGGAGAAACTTTTATCTTTTTTAGGTTATCCCATAACCAAGCATTTTGGAAACAATATGCTCCAACATTTAGTTCGGTGATCGCTAATTCATCCGGGGTTGCCTGAGCTTCTTCCACGATGCGGTCTACTGTTCCTTGGTTATTTCGAATTACACGACCAAACCCTCGTGGGTTGTTATGCATCACCGTGAGCATGGTCATCGGGCCGGAGTTGGCTTTTTGTGTTTCTACTAACCGGGCAAGGGTCTCGCTGGTGAGCAATGGCATGTCGCCATAGGTAACTAACACCAAGCCAGATGACCCAAGTAGCAGCCCTTCGGCTTGTAACACCGCGTGGCCAGTGCCAAGTTGCTGTTGCTGAACCACGGGGGTTACTTTGTTACCCAAGTATTTTTGTACTTCCTCGGCGTGATGCCCAACCACAACCACGGGTTTATCATCACAAAAGGACTTTACCGCCTCGATCGCATAATCGATCATTGGCACTCCACAAACGGGGTGCAATATTTTCGGCAGGTCTGATTTCATTCTGGTACCTTGCCCAGCGGCAAGGATGATGGATTGGATTTTCACTGTTTGGCTCCGGGTAGATCTGTACTATATTGCTCAATTATAGTTTAAATAAAAAAACCCTGAAACAGGGTTTTTTAGCTGGGGCGCCAGGATTCGAACCTAGATACTCAGCTCCAAAGGCTGATGTGCTGCCATTGCACCACGCCCCAATTAGCGCGTCTGATTTTATCACATTATTGCACTTCCCGTAATTGCGAGAAGTGCTTTGTGAAAAAACTTTATTTAGCTTCCCAACAAGCAACCCAATGATCGGGATACACTTCGCGGAATTCAGGTTGTTCTTGCGAACAGATCGATTTCGCGATCGGGCATCGTGGGTGGAACCTGCAACCGGTCGGCGGATTTAATGGGCTTGGAACATCGCCCTTCAAGATCAGCCTCTCGCGTTTGAGGGAAGGATCTGGGATCGGGATGGCTGACATGAGAGCCCGAGTGTAGGGGTGAAGTGGCTTTGCAAACAACTCATCTCGATCAGCCAATTCTACCATCTTACCTAAATACATCACCGCAACACGGTTGGAGATGTGTTCTACAACGCTTAGGTTGTGGGCAATAAACAGGTAGGTTAAACCGAATTCTTGCTGAAGATCTTTTAGAATGTTAAGAACTTGCGATTGGATGGAAACATCCAACGCGGAAACGGGTTCATCACAAACGATAAATTTTGGTCTTAGGGCAAGAGCTCTGGCGATACCAATACGTTGACGCTGACCACCAGAAAACTCATGAGGATAGCGTTTGGCATGGTAATCTTCAAGGCCAACTTTCTTGAGGGTGTCGAGCATGATCTCGTAACGTTCTTTGGAGGTTCCAACGTTATGGATCTGCAATCCTTCCATAACGGAATCACCGATCGGCATACGGGGATCTAAGGAGGCGTAGGGATCTTGGAAAATGATCTGCATATTGCGGCGCATGGTTTTCATTTCTTGCCCGCTCAATTTGAGAACATCTTTATCATCAATGATGACGGATCCGGCGGTAGGTTCGATCAAGCGCAGCATTGTTCGTCCAACGGTAGTTTTACCGCAGCCTGATTCACCGACCATACCAAGCGTTTCGCCTTCACGTACAACGAAGCTGACATCGTCGACAGCTTTTACGTAGTCTTTTACTCTTTGTAAAATGCCTTCCTTTACGGGAAAGTATTTTTTCAAGTTTTTTACTTGGATCAATTCGCGGGCTAGTTTCTGTTCCATCAAGTTCTCCGTAATACCTTGCTTATTTTAAAGGGGCTTTGTGACCATCAGAATCTTCATAGAGCCAGCACCGTACAAAATGTCCTTGTTCTCTTTCAACAAGTGTAGGTTCTTTGTCTGTACAGATCGATAAACCATACTGAGTTCGAGATTTGCAGCGGGCGGCGAATCTGCAGCCTATAGGCAAATCAACAAGATTAGGAACAGAACCAGGAATAACTTCAAGCCTATCTTTTAGTTTTCCCAAGATCGGGATGGAACCAATGAGACCTTGAGTGTATGGGTGAAGGGGGTTGTCGAACAAGGGTTTTACATCAGCTTGTTCAACAATATAACCAGCGTACATGACGGCTACGCGCTCGGCCATTTCAGCGACTACACCGAGATCGTGTGTGATCAAGATGATGGCAGTGCCGATATTTTCACGCAGATTGTGCATTAGATCGAGAATTTGCGCTTGAATGGTTACATCGAGAGCGGTGGTGGGCTCATCAGCGATCAAAAGAGCGGGGACACAAGCTAAGGCCATGGCGATCATTACACGCTGAGCCTGACCGCCAGAAAGTTCGTGGGGGTATGCTTCAGCTCTGCGGGCGGGGTCAGGAATACCTACCATTTTCAGCAATTCAATGGCGCGTTCAGAGCCTTTTTCCTTGCTCATACTTTGGTGAATACTCAATACTTCTGAGATCTGGTCACCAACTTTGAACACGGGGTTCAAAGCGGTCTGGGGCTGCTGAAAGATCATGGAAATTTTATTTCCACGAACATTGATCATTTCATCTTCGCTGGCCGTAACTAAGTCTTTGCCATCAAAGAGGATCTGCCCTGATACGATCTTGCCTGGTGGGCTGATCAAACGCATGATCGACAAGGAGGTTACGCTTTTACCACAACCGGATTCTCCTACCAAACCCATCACTTCGCCAGGGTTGACATAGAAATTTACCCCATCAACGGATTTAACTACACCATCTTCAGTGAAAAAGTAGGTTTTGAGATCCTTTACTTCTAAAAGGGGTTGTTTACTCTTCGTCTCTGCCACTGGTATTCTCCTGTTAGCCAATTAGTTCGTTTATTATACAAGAAACGATACGATTTAGCCTATTTAGATTTTCGCTTATTGTTGACAATCAGAACCTATTTTAAAGTTCTCAATGTTCCATAAATCATTGGGGGAGTAGGGGTCAAGCGAAATATTGCAAATATTCTTTTGTGAAGCGATCACCTTCATCCTCAAAAAGAGGGGGATAGATGGTAGATCATTCGCGTAAATTTGCTGGGCGTTTCCGGATGAAATAAGGGAGGTATCGGACTGACCGGCGTCATTGATCGCTTGCGAACACAAAGCATCAAAATCAGGGTTGCTGTACCCACTAATGTTTGAGCCAAACCACTTATTTGTTGTGGTTGGATTTTGGGATGCCATTAACCGCAAGCAAGGGTCGGTCTTGTCGTACGACCCGGTGGAATATTCTACCAAATCAAAATTTCTGCCAAAAAGACTGCCTTCCGCTGTCTGCGCGTAAAACTTGCTTGGTTCTACATAATGAATATCAACACCGATGCCGCATTGCGCTAATGAAGATGCTACCATTTCGCTTACTCGCCTGCGCAAAGGAGTATCTGTGGTCATGTAGTTGAAGACAAGCTGTGTGCCTTCTGGAATTCCAATTATGCCTCTGGCTATTCGAGGAGAATTCTCTTTTGCCTCATCCCTCACCCAACCCGCTAATTCCAATATACTGTTCCCTTGGAGGGTGTCAAAGGTATATTGTTTTCCGGAATCGGAATAATTTGGGTGGGTAGGTGGAACGTACGAATCGGGGATTTCTGTTTGACCCAATAACACGGAATCAACGATCGTTCGACGATCTATACAATACGCAACGGCCTGCCGAATATTTACGTCAGAAAATGGGTCTTTCAATCCTGGGTCAACAATCGTAATACCGGAAGGCCCGATCCTAAAATCGATGGTCTCCATCATCGGTGTTGTTGATGTGATCACATTGGCAAATTCATTTTTTTGTAATTCTTGTAAAAACGGCAACTCCCCTTCAATACTGGTGCTTGAATCGAGGATATCGCACTTTTTTGATATTAGGGCAGTTATGGCTTCTTGCGGTGAATCAACAAACAAGAAATTTAACTCCTCAAAATAAGGCAGACCTTCGCCAGATTTGAAGTAATTCAGGTTTTTCACTAAATGAACGTAATTTCCAGCGGACCATTCTTCGAGAATGTAAGGACCCCAGCTTATGGGCAAAATTTCTTTTCCGGTTTTGGTCATCATTTCGTTTACCGAATAGCTAGCCAATTGTGCCTTCGGCAATGGTTGTAAAAGCACCTTTGCTGGATCATCCGCCAAGTATCCTGGTATACCCCACCATTGTACTGAGTGAGTATCGAGTGTTTCATACGAAAAGGTTCGCGAGACTACAAATTTTGAACCCAAAGAGGCTGGATCTTTGGCGACATTGAAAGCAAAAATATAGTCTTCAGCGGTCAGTGCCGTTCCATCCGACCACTCAATATTTGAATTAAGGCGATAGGTGATCAACATTTGGTCCATATCGATATCGGAACGGCCATCGTATATAACAGCGCAAGATTCATCGCGACAACCGGTGGGCAGGATC
Organism: uncultured Anaerolineae bacterium; assembly: GCA_903882765.1. Lineage (GTDB taxonomy): Bacteria > Chloroflexota > Anaerolineae > Anaerolineales > Villigracilaceae > UBA5195. The sequence continues at coordinate 16,677 of CAIRYE010000322.1, read as the reverse complement.
GTCCTACCAATATCTAGGCTAACTACGTCACCGTTGATATCAACAACTTTCGTTCCTTTTTTGACAGGGGTGGTAATCACTTGCACGTCCTGGTTTCCCGCAGATGGTAGTTTTTCAAGAATGACAGGTTGATCGCCTGTAGAAAACACATCGATCGGGCCATCATACATGGTTCCTAGGATCGTTTTCGCCGCGGTGTTTGGATCGGCAAACGGAAATAATGTGTTTGGTTCTTGTCCTAAACAAACAGTTAACCCTTTTGAAGGGGCACCCGCGTTAGTCGTTGGGGTGTTCGTCGGTTGAATTTCTGCGGCTGGGGTATTGTTTGGGTCTTCGTTGGTTGTAGGTGTATCCGTAGAACAGGATGTGATTAGACCCAAAATTAGGATGAAAACAAGCAATAAGTTTATTTTTCTCATATACGGCTACCAGTTCTTGGCAAGTTTTATCCCAATGGGTACAGCAATCGCAATCAACAGGAGTATCCCTAAGGCGATCACCCTTGTGGAATTAGCGGACGATGGGTCCACAACACTGTTATTGCCCTGATTCAAGGGTGTAACTTGGGCTTGTGGGGTATTTGTTGAGTACCCAATGGTGCTTGTTGGGAGTAATGAAAGCATTCCATTTTCTGAAATTATAATGCTTGCAGCGGTAATTTCGTTTAATTCTCCAACTCCGTCCCAGTAACCATTTTGTTTCAACAAAAAACCCGTCAAACGCCAGTATTCTGCTTCTTTAAGCTGCCCCGGTATTTGAAACGGCATCTTTCTTTGTATGTATTCTTCTAAAACAGCGCCGTTGGCAAAACGCTTGAGGGCTGTTTCTCCCACCAGCGGTGGAACGTAACGAGGAATGGTCCATCCATTAGGGTAAGGCCGTTTTCCGTGGCAACCTGAATTCCAACAATATTGGTCTTCTACCGGATATTGTTTTCGGAAATCATCAGTGAGACCTTGAGCTTTATCGCCATGGCAGGGAGAACAATATAGCCAATAATCCTGAGAGCCACGATCTGCCATGTCAGGGTTTGCGGGTAGAGTTGGTTTTGCCAGCCGATCGATGGTTGGAGTTGGGGTCAGTCCATCCGCGCGTACAAAATTCCCCTGAGAAACTGCTGACCAAATCAGAAGGATCCCAAGGGAAATAATGATAAAAAATATTTTTTTCTTAGGTAAAAGCACTTGGTATTTAGCTTCTTCCGCGCATTCTTGGGTCTAAAACGTCCCTCAACGCATCGCCGAGAAGGTTCCAGCCCATTACAAAGAAGACCAATGCCAAACCCGGCCAAACCACGATGTACCAGTATTGGTCAAGCGCAGTGATCCAGTTGCGGGCGAAGGAAAGAACCTGACCCCAATCGGCGTAGCCAACCTCAGTACCAATCCCAAGAAAGGATAGAGCCGCAAAGGCGAGAACCACATCACCGATCGCCAGGGAGGCTAAAACGAGCGTTGGGAAAATAGCATTTGGAATGATATGTCTAAAGAGAATTCTGCTATCTTTTACACCAACTACACGGGCCGCTAAAACATAATCTCGTTCTTTTACCGAGAGAATATCTCCTCGGATGATCCTGGCATACCCCATCCAACCGAACGCGATCAATGCCGTCATGACCGGGATCAGGCTTTTACCGATACGCGGAGTAAGAACAGCGGCTAAGATCAACGCGGCTAGTAGGCTTGGGAGAATCATCAGAACATCTACTAAACGCATCATTATGTTATCTACCATTCCGCCATAATAGGCAGAAATGGATCCATAAATTACACCAATCACGAGGGTCGCGAAGGTCACCAATAAACCAGTAAAGAAGGCTGTACGAACGCCCCAGATGACGTAGTAGAAAATATCATACTGACCTTCTGAAGTTCCAAATAAGTGCACCCATTTATCGTTTCCAGTTAATGGTTTGTACCAAAATGGTTCAGGGGGCTTGTTGCGCTTCCATTCTGAACCCATTGGTTTGGGGTCAGAGCTAAATCCATCACGAGGAATAGAATACGGATCCGCATTTGGCTTTACAGGTGGAGCAATTACGGGGGCAAGAATACCTATGACGACATAAGTAAGAATAAGTGACAGACCAATGATGGAGGCTGGGGTTTTTAGAAGTCCAACGAGAATTCTAAAGTTTTCTGGGCCAACAAATTTTTCAAACCAGCCAATTTTTCTTGTCGCAAATGTGGCTTCAAGTAAGCTGTTATCGCCGGTGGGTGTGGTTTCAGTCATATTCAGCTCCTAGGATAACCTTACTCTTGGATCAACTACGGCATAGAGAACGTCCGTCACCAAGTTGGCGACAATCAAAATAAAACCAATAAAGATCGCGAAACCCAACACAGTAACAACATCCAAATTTACCGCAGCTCTGGCAGCGGCTGAACCGATACCCGGATAGTTGAAGACCGTTTCGGTAATTGTTACGCCACCTAATAAACCCACCACCGAGAAGCCCGCCAGTGTTACCACTGGAATCATGGCGTTTGGTTGAGCGTGTTTATAAATAACGTCTCGTTCGGGCAAACCCTTGGCACGAGCGGTTGTAACATATTCCATACGAAGGGTCTCGAGCATGGAAGAACGGGTAACCCTAAGGAAAGTAGCCCAACTTATATAGGAAAGGGTAATGATCGGCATCACCATATGGCTAATAGCATCAAGGAAGATATCCACACGGCCATTTAGCAGAGCATCAAAGGTAATAAGAGATGTGTATTTAATGAACGTAGGCTTATTTACCACTTGCATAAGATCATCCGTTAGCCTTCCCGGCGAGAACCAGCCGAGATTCGCATAGAAGAACATTAGAAGCATCAACCCAAAAACGAAAGTGGGGAAGGATGTACCGATGATACTGAACATACGGGCTGCTTGATCAAACCAACCATTATGGTGAATGGCTGATTGCACGCCTAACCAAATACCCACCAAGATCATAGGAGCAATGGTCCAAATAGTAAGATCAAGGGTGTTGGGGAAACGATTTTTGATCAGTTCATTGACGGGCTGAGAGGCTGTTCGGGAATAACCAAGGTCTCCAAACAAAATACCACCATTTCGTTCGCCACTCACCGGGTCTTTGATTCCAACAAGCCAGCGCCAATATTGTTCGTAAAATGGCTTATCAAGGCCATAACGCCTGATAATACCGTCTACCGCTTTTTCATTCTTTGGGAAATCTCGAACATACAGGGCTGAGCGCTCAACCGGGCTGAGTAATTGGAGCATCATAAAAATGATGATGGTAACCCCAAACAACAGAAGTGGAACCAGTAATAAACGCCTGATAATAAATGTTGTCATTCGGTATCCTTATTTTTATATTTCGAAATCCGGAGTGTAGGTGAAAAATTCATCTGCACTCAGCAATTCAAAAGGGTTTGCCGGGGGCGGTAAACCGCCCCCGGCATTTTTATGTACTAGGAATTACTCTTTGTACATTGTGAAGTAATAGAAGCCTGGGAAGATCGGGTTAGTGATCTGACCCTTTACGTACCTCTGAATGAAGCCGTGGCCAGTTGCGAGAACGAGGGGGGTACCAACAGCTTTGTCGTAATAAAGCTGATTGAATTGTTTGTAGGTCTCGGCGCGCTTGGCAGGATCGAGCTCTGCAACACCAGCATCAAGGAGGACTTTGAATTCAGCCTTGACATCATCAGGAAGGGACTGGCGACCACCGTAGGTACCGGTAGTGTAGGGCTGGTACCAGTTATGGGGATCGTGGATATCTTCAAGCCAACCACCGGTCATGATGGGGAGCAACTTGGCGCGCTGGGCGCGGAGGTATGCAGCCCACGGTAAACCGAGGGTTTCCACAATGAAGAGTTCGTTGACAGTGGCGAGGTTACCAGCAAGGATCTCGGCGATGGTCTGGCGAGTATTGTTACCCTGGTTGTAAGCCATCTGCACGCGGAAGCCAACTTCCATAACTGACTTTCCATCTTCGGATTTCAAAGTGGAGGCAGTGAATTCCTCGGCGCATTTGTCGAGGTCCATGGTGTAGTGGGGGGTATCGTTGAAGAAGCCAGGCATACCTGGGAGGGTCAACTGGAAGGACTGAGTAGCTTCACCCATGTAAACATCGTTGATAAGGGTATCCCAATCGAAACAATATGAGAAAGCCTTACGGATGTGTTCGTCGGCAAAGAAGTCCTGAGGAATACCATTACCATCGAGTTTGCCGGAACCAATATAAGGATTGGGGGAGGCGGGATCGGAGGCGATGTTCCAGTTGTAAAGGACAACGTCCTGAGAAATACCAGGGCGGCCTAAGCGAACAAGGAAGGGCAGAGCGGGATCAACTACTTCGCAGGGGAGGTAGGCATTGGTAGCGAGATCAAAGACACACTTCTCGCCAACAAGTTCGTCCATCTGGGAGCGGTTGGCAGTCTGGACGGTAGCCCAGTCAGCATCGCCGGCTTGCATCATAGCAAAGCGGGTACCCCATTCGGGTACAGCCTTAGCTACGATTCTCTGCAGCTTGGGAGCACCTTGGAAGTAATCGGCATTGGCAACCAAAATGTACTCTTCGCCTTGTTTGAGGGATTCGAGTTTGAAGGGGCCAGTACCATTTTCAATGGAGCTGAAGGGGTTGTCAGCGGACTGCATGGCATAGAAGTTCTGCCAAGTATCGCAGGAACCATCCCAACCACCGTTCTCAACGACCCATTTCTTATCCATGACAGAACCCCAGGTTTGGGCAATGGTGGCAAGGAATGGACCCCAAGTGGTAGCAAGGGTCATGGTAACGGTGCCGGCGGCATCGTCAGCAACAATGGCGGTCTGAACTTTTTCGCAAGCAGCAACTAAGAGAGCGGGATCCAAAGCAACCATCGCTTCGCGATCATCAGCGGCGGCGCCTTCGCCATCAACTACGATGGAGATGTCATCGACACCAACACCGAAGAATGGTTCAGCAAGGAGCCATTGGGGTGAGGAATAACCACCCTGGAGGAGTCCACGCTGGAAGGAATAAGCAACATCGCTAGCGGTAAGGACATCACCGTTGTGGAATTTCACGTCCTTGCGGAGGGTGAAGGTCCAGGTGAGGCCATCCTCGGAGGTTGTCCAAGATTCGGCCAATTGGGGAACGAATTTGTCAGTAGCTTCGCCATCATAGAACACGAGGGTATCGTATACGTTCTGGATGATCTCGCCGCTGGCGGTATCGTAAGCTAACGCAGGATCGAGGGTATCGATGCTGACATCGGCTTCGGCCAGATTCAAGGTGGTAGTATCCTTGGCGGCAGGAGCGGCTGCTTCGGCGGGGGCTTCGGCAGCGGGGGCTTCAGCTGCAGGAGCTTCGGCAGCAGGGGCTTCTGTTACAGCAGGAGCACAGGCTGCTAACAGCATGCTTGTAATAATAAGCAGGCTTAGGACAGATAAAATTTTACGCATTTTACTTCTCCTCTAAAGAATGTTTGTATAAAAAAATTTTCATTTTTTTATTACCTAAGGAATGTTGAAAGTGTTCTACGAATCACCTCCTTTGAAACTTGGTTATACGAGATGACAGGCAACGAAATGGCCTGGATCTACTTCACGGAATTCGGGTTTTGACGCATCACAAACACCCGGTTTTGCGATCGGACAACGTGTCCGGAATCGACAGCCAGAAGGTGGATTGACCGGTGAAGGCACATCCCCTTCCAAAATAACCCTCTTGCGCTTCTCTTCCACAACCGGGTCCGCTACAGGCACCGCGGAAAGCAACGCCTGTGAATATGGGTGGAGAGGATTGGTATAGAGGGTTTTTCGATCGGCAAGCTCAACAATGATACCGAGGTACATCACCGCTACCCTGGTGCTAATATGACGCACCATGGAAAGATCGTGGGCGATGAATAGGTAAGTTAAGCCAAATTGTGCTTGCAGATCTTCAAGTAAGTTAACTACCTGGGCCTGAATAGAAACATCCAAGGCTGAAATAGGCTCATCACAAACAATAAAATCGGGTTGGAGGGCTAAGGCGCGAGCAATACCAATTCGCTGACGCTGGCCACCCGAGAATTCGTGCGGGTATCGAGAGGCAAATGCTGGGTTGAGGTTTACCTTATTTAACAGGTCGGCAACTCTCTCCTCGATCTCTTTTGGCGTGGCAACATTGTGAACCATCAAAGGCTCGCCAATAATATCGCCAACGGTCATACGGGGGTTCAGGCTGGCGTATGGATCCTGGAAGATCATTTGGATCTTCTTACGCATATGACGCAGCTCTTCCCCTTTAAGGGTAGCCAAATCAACACCTTGAAAATCAACACTACCTGAGGTGGGTTTATATAATTGCAAAATGGTTCTACCAGCAGTGGATTTTCCACAACCGGATTCACCTACCAAACCTAAGGTTTCGCCTTTATACACATCAAAAGAAATGCCATCAACCGCATGAACTGCTCCAACTTGTCGTTGGAAAACACCACGGTAAATGGGGAAATGTTTAACAAGATTATCAACCTTGAGTAATACTTCGTTTTGCGTTTCCACTATCGATTCCTCCCGTTTTTCACATCAACAAAACACGCGACCTTATGCTCTGGCCCAATTTTTTCCAAGGTTGGATTTTCCTTCCAGCATCGGTCCATTACATATTTGCAGCGAGGCGCAAACGGGCAGGCATTTGGTTTGGTATACAGCACTGGGGGCATACCCTCGATAGAGAACAATCGGCTTCGATCATTATCATCGATCCTAGGGAGGCTTCCGATAAGCCCAAGTGTGTAGGGGTGAGATGGGTTAGCAAAAAGTTCTTTTACTTCTGATTCTTCAATAATATAACCACCATACATTACCAAAACCCGTTGAGCTAAACCAGCCACAATGCCAAGGTCATGAGTGATCCAAATAATGGTCATACCTAATTCATTACGTAGCCGTTTAACCAACTCGACGATCTGCGCCTGAATGGTTACATCCAAGGCGGTAGTTGGTTCGTCAGCGATCAAGATCTGCGGGTTACAGGAAAGAGCCATGGCAATCATCACGCGCTGGCGCATACCGCCAGAAAATTGATGAGGGTAATCCTTCAAATGCTGCTTGGCTTCCGAAATACCCACCATTTCCAGCAATTCAATCGCACGATTTGTTGCCTGATTATTATCCATTCCAAGATGAAGTTGTAACGGCTCCATCAGTTGTTTGCCAATTGTCATTACCGGATTTAGAGAGGTCATTGGATCTTGAAAGACCATCGCTATCTGGGCGCCACGAATATGACGGATCTCTTCATCGGACATGGTGAGAAGATCTTTTCCCTGATACAAAGCCTTGCCGGCTGTTACTTTTCCGGGTGGTGATGGAATCAATCGCAGCACGGATAGCATCGTAACGCTCTTCCCGCAGCCAGATTCTCCAACAACCGCCAGTGTTTCACCTTCTTTTATTCCGAAAGAAACACCGTTCACAGCATGAACAATACCATCGGGGGTTTTAAACTGTGTCTCTAATCCTTGAATATCAAGCAACAATTCAGGCATTAAATAATTTCCTTCGTTGATTAGATTTTTTCACCAACATTAAATTTTTTAAATTCAAATACAGGAATTTCTTTAAATTCCATAAAAATTATACCCGAAATAAATCTTGGCATCGCAAGAGTTGTTTCGTTAGATAAATAATACAGTAATATACTAAATATCCAAACATTTTTTGTTTGATTTATGTCTCTTGGAGATTTTTTAATGTTAAAAGAATTTAAGATCTTTGCCCTAAGGGGTAATATGTTGGACTTGGCAGTAGGCGTGATCGTTGGCGGTGGGTTTGGAAAAATCGTAACATCCTTCGTTAACGATATACTCATGCCTCCGTTTGGATTGGTATTAGGAAGAGTAAATTTTGTCGATCTTTATCTCGTGCTAAGCGGCAGCGTACCTGCCGGCACGCCGTTATCAGAAGCTATCTCGATTCCTGGCGTTGTAACGTGGAATTATGGTAGTTTCATTAATACTGTGATCGACTTTACTATCATCGCTTTCTCAGTATTCTTGTTGATCAAGGCTGTAAATAAAATGCATCAACCTCCCGCCGAACCAACTACAAGAAAATGCCCGTATTGCACCAGCGATATTCCCCAGTTAGCAACTCGCTGCCCACATTGCACCTCACAACTCTCAGTTTGAACGGATATTAATGGATCTCTTATCGAATTTAAACAACGCGCAAATTCAAGCCGTTACCGCAAAAGATGGGCCTATCTTGGTTCTAGCTGGACCTGGTTCAGGAAAGACCAGCGTTCTTACCCGTCGAATCGCCTACCTGATCGACAAACTCGGCGTTCGATCGTACCAGATACTCGCTGTTACCTTTACCAACAAAGCTTCAAAGGAGATGGAGTCGCGTTTACAAAATATCCTCGGTTTTGATAAGGCAAACGGCCTTTTCCTTGGAACATTTCACTCCATTTGTGTGCGTATTCTGCGCCGGGAAGCCGACCATATCGACCTTGGTAAGAACTTTGTGATCTTTGATGCCGATGACCAGATCTCTGTCATCAAGTCCATTATCAAGGAATTGAATATCAACGATAAGTTATTCAAACCATCCGCTGTTCACTCCGAGATCTCAAAGGCAAAGAACGAGTTGATCATGCCCGATGATTATCCTATCGTGACCTTCCGTGATGAAACAGTGAAAAAAATTTACATTAGGTATCAGACCGCCCTGCACCAATCCAATGGGGTTGATTTTGACGACCTACTTCTTTTAACAACCAACCTTTTCTCCCAAAACCAACAGGTCCTAGAAAAATATTCATCTCAATTCAAACATATTCTTGTGGATGAGTTTCAGGATACAAATATGGTTCAATACCAATTGATCCAGCAATTATCTTCAGTCAATAAGAATGTTTTTTGTGTAGGCGACCCAGATCAATCTGTTTACCGCTGGCGCGGAGCGGATTATCGCAATGTGGCGAATTTCGAGAAAGACCATCCTAGTTGCGAAACCATTTTATTAGAACAAAACTATCGCTCCAAACAAACCATTCTGGATGCCGCAATGGCGGTGATCGACCGAAACCCGCGCCGAAAGCGCAAGCAATTGTTTTCTAACCTAGGCGCGGGTGAACAAATACAAGTGTATGAAGCCTTTGATGACAAAGGGGAAGCTAGTTTCATTGTAGATACCATCAAACAAATGGTTTCCAATAAAAAATCGGAATATGGCGATTTCGCGGTTATGTATCGAACCAACGCTATGTCGCGTTTGATCGAGGAAACCTTTATTCACTCAAATGTTCCTTACCGATTGGTGGGTGCGCAACGATTTTATGGCCGCCGTGAAGTAAAAGACTTTGTTGCTTATTTGCGTCTTGTTCAAAATCGTCATGATGAGATATCCCTTGGGAGGGTGATCAATGTGCCGGCAAGAGGTATTGGCGATAAAACACTTGAGGCGGCGCAAACACTGGCGAAGGAATCGTACCTTTCGACCGGTGAGGTTTTGTTGAATTTAGCTTCTGATCCTAAATCGGATTTTCAACAGCATTTCAAGGGGCGAGCGCTTAATAACCTGATCGATTTCGGGAAACTATTGGTAAAGTGGCAGGATTATTCCTCGACACTTTCCGTTACCGAGCTCTTTGACCAATTAACCAGCGACATTCAGTATGAAAGTTATTTGGATGATGGCACTGAGGAAGGCCAGGATCGCTGGGATAATATTCTGGAGTTACGAAAACTTACCGAAGAATACAACGGAAAACCGCTTAATGAATTTTTAGAAAATATCGCTCTCGTGTCTGACCAAGACACCATCAAAGAGGGGAATGTTCCCACATTACTCACCTTACATGCCGCAAAAGGGCTTGAGTTCAAGAACGTGTTCATTATGGGTTTAGATGACGGCATTCTGCCTCACAGCCGCTCTTTTAATGAACCGGAGGAGATGGAGGAAGAGCGCCGTTTGTTTTATGTTGGCATCACCAGAGCAAAGGACCGCTTATTCCTTGTACGGGCATCGAGCCGTGCCGGTAGAGGCTTTTCGGAAGATCAAATGGTCTCCCGATTTTTAAGAGATATCCCTGAAAGTTTGGTAAGCACAAAATCCACTTTTAGCGCTGGTGTTAGCCGCCCGGGGTTTAAAGCCAGTTATAAAGCAGAAGAAAGTGTTCGCTGGGCTAGCCCTACCTTGCCACCCAAAAAACCAGTAGTAGCTAACACCAAGTACCGACCTGGTATGCGGGTGAAACACAACGTATATGGCGAAGGCATGGTGATCGGCAGTAGAGTGCAAAACGGGGATGAGATCGTTGATATCATCTTTGAAACAGCAGGCGCAAAAAAACTGGATACCAGCCTAGCAAAACTTACCATTCTGAGTTGACCAAAAAAGAGGAGATTTTTATGGAAAACGTATTTGTAAAAAATGACAACCTTGATTTTCTAAATTGGAAATGGATCGATTTTGCACCTCATTATGAAAAATTAGCGGCGTCTCACTTAGCTGAAAACAACGTTGATCGTTGGCTGAAGGAATGGTCTGACCTTATCTCCATCGCTGACGAGATCTACACCCGATTATTTGTTGCCACCACACAATACACCAGTGATGAGAAAATTGAAAACGCCTTTAACGATTTCATAGAGAACGTTCAGCCTGAAATTAAAAAAGCCGACCAAAAGTTAAAGCAATTATTAATTCAAAGCAAGTTACACCCTACAGCTTTTGAACTGCCCTTAAAAAAATTGATCACAGAATATTCCCTGTTTAGTGAAGTAAATTTACCGCTCTTGGTGGAAGAACAAAAACTATGTACAGAGTACAACAAGCTCATTGGCGGCATCACCTTCCTATGGAACGGAGAAGAGCGCACCTCAACGGAAATGTTCCCGCTTTTCTTAGAGCCCGATCGGGCAATTCGCGAAAAAGCCTGGCGCATTACTACCGAAGGCAGGCTGGCTAAGCGGGCTGAACTCAACGAGCTTTGGGGCAAGCTTCTTCGCCTGAGATCACAAATTGCCAAGAATCAAGGGTTTGATAACTTCCGATCGTTAAGTTGGCTGCAAAAATTCCGATTTGATTACACGCCAGAAGATTGTATGACCTTCCACGCCGCCATTGAGCAGGTTGTTGTTCCGGCTGTAAAACGCGTCAATCAAAGGCGGCAAGCTAAACTTGGCGTTTCAACCATACGTCCTTGGGATAATATGGTGGACCCAAACGGTACAGAACCTCTAAAACCATTTGAGTCTGCCGATGAATTCCTTTCAAAAATAAAAACGATCCTCGCGCAGGTTGACCCAACCTTTCGTGATCATTATCAACAGATGATCGACGAAGACCTGCTCGATGTAGCAGCGCGTAAAAACAAAGCGCCGGGAGCTTATTCTTTGGGGTATGCGGTTAGCCGCAAGCCTTTCATCTTTATGAGCTCAAGCGGCACCCACGAAGACGTACAAACAATGCTGCACGAAGGCGGCCATGCCATGCACGAATTTCTGCGTCAAAAACTGGAATACTTTCACGACCGAGCCGAGAATTACCTTCCGTTTGAATTTGCCGAGGTCGCTTCCATGTCTATGGAATTGATCGCGGCACCATACACCACAAAACAACATGGTGGTTTTTACACTGAGCAGGAATACGCTCGCAGCACGATCACCCAGCTAGAAGATATGCTCAAGTTCTGGCCCTATATGGCGCTGGTCGACCATTTCCAACACTGGATCTACGAGAACGAAGCGATCAGTTGGGATGGCGAAGTATGCGAGAAGAAATGGGCTGAATTGTGGGACCGTTATATGCCGTCGATCGATTATTCTGGCCTTGAAGACGCCAAAAATACCTATTGGCATCGACAATCGCACATCTTCACATCCCCCCTATATTACATTGAATACGGAATGGCGCAATTAGGCGCGGCGCAAGTTTGGGCAAATTCCTTGGTGGATCAAAAAGGCGCTATTACCGCTTATACCGATGCCCTGAAGTTAGGCTCAACCGTTGGGTTACCCCAATTATTCGAGACTGCCGGCGCTGACTTTAAATTCGACGCGGCCACACTCAAGCGATCGATCGATCTGATCGAAAAAACCTTGCTCGATCTGGAAGAAAAACTAGAAAAGTAAATCGTAGGAGTGTCATGAAATATTCACGGCTCGGGAACTCAGGGCTTAAGGTTTCTAAAATCTGTCTTGGCATGATGACCTATGGCTCGAAAAGTTGGCGCGAATGGGCGCTAAGCGAAGAAGAAGCCTTGCCAATGGTGAAACGCGCGCTGGAAGCAGGTATTAATTTTTTTGATACCGCTGATATCTATTCGTACGGTGAGAGTGAGATCATTACTGGCAACCTAATGAGGTCGTTGGGCGTAAAACGCGAGAATGTTGTCATCGCCACGAAATTGAACAGCCCGATGAGCGATGACGTGAACGATAAAGGTCTCTCGCGCAAGCACATATTTGATTCGATCGATCATAGCTTGAAAAGATTGCGAATGGATCATGTGGATCTGTATCAGATCCATCGATGGGACTACGAAACCCCTATAGAAGAAACAATGATCGCCCTCAATGATCTAGTTCGTAGCGGAAAAGTTCGTTACATTGGAGCTTCTTCGATGTATGCTTGGCAATTCGCAAAGGCCCAATTCACAGCAGAAAAACTTGGCCTAACAAAATTTATTTCGATGCAGAATCACTACAACTTGATCTACCGAGAAGAGGAAAGAGAGATGATCCCGCTTTGCGAAGACCAAGGGGTAGGCTTGGTTCCTTGGAGCCCCTTGGCGAGAGGAATGTTCTCTATTTACGACCCTGGCCACAAAGATACTGTGCGGTCACATAGTGACCCTTTTACCAAAAAGTTATACAGCCTCGAACGCGACGATGTGGTGATTCGTAGAGCCGCTGAAGTTGCCGCGAAATACGGCTTTACCGGCTCGCAAGTAGCCCTCCTTTGGTTGTTACAACAATCACGCGTTACCGCTCCCATTATTGGGGCTAGTAAGCTGGCTCACCTCGAACAGGCTATCCAAGCGGTCGACCTTTCGATCACCACGGAAGATGTAACTTATCTTGAGGAAGCCTATACTCCTCATCCGATCAATTGGCATTAAAAGATGGACTGGCCATTGCTTTGGAAGATCTTTCTATTATTTAGCCGGGTTGCCATTTTTTCCTGGGGCGGCGGTCCGGCATCTTTAGCGCTGATGCAGCGTGAAACTACTACCGCGCTCTGGATGCCGCCAGGTGGAGTAGAAGCCCAGCCTTGGGTCACCTCCTCCGAATTCGCGGATGCTGTTGCTCTTGGAAACGCCCTGCCTGGACCGATCGCGCCACAGGTTTCTGCCTTTGTAGGCTATAAGTTAGCTGGAACACCTGGTGCCATTAGCGCCGCGATGGGAACCGTTCTACCAACCACGGTACTAATGCTGATCGTATTGGCGTTCTTTTTCAAGTTAAAAGATCACCCGATCCTCAAGGCTATGACCACTGCTTTGCGCCCATTAGTAGTAGGTCTGTTATTATGGACAGCCTACGATATGGCAAAATCAGTTTTCAATGTGCAAAAGGCGGGGTGGGTTGGCGGCATTGGGAATAACCTCGATAAATTGGCCATCACATTGGTTTCTGTTATCGTGCTCTCTACCACCACCATTAATCCGGTTATTTTGGTAATCCTTGCCGCTGTTTTAGGATTGATCGTTTATAGATAACCTTTTTCCCTAAACAAAAATGTGATTTTCGATTAATATACTTGTGCAAGTTTACACAAGTATATTCGTGCCGTTCTTTATAGAAATTACTGAATCAATAGAGGAGATCCCTTGTCAAATAACCTAAAAATCGTCATCCCTATGGCTGGTTGGGGTACCAGAATGCGCCCGCATACCTGGAGCAAACCCAAACCACTAGTAGGCGTAGCCGGCAAACCCTCACTCGACCATTTGATGGATATGTTTGATTCCATTCCAAAATCTTTATCGGTTGAATTCATCTTCATTATTGGACCCTTTTTAGGTGAACAAATTCCGGTATATATTCGCAAAAACTACCCCAAGATCAAAGCCAGCTATATTGTTCAAGAGGAAATGAAGGGGCAGAGCCACACTATTTGGCTTGCTAGGCATTTACTCAGCGGACCAATGATGGTGGTTTTTTCAGATACCTTACTCGAAACCGATTTTGGTTTCCTTGCCACTGAACTATTGGATGGCGTCGCTTGGGTAAAACCCGTTCCGGATCCACGGCGTTTTGGCGTGGCTGAGATCAACAAAGAAGGAAGCATACTCCGTTTGATCGAAAAACCACAAACAATGGAAAATAATTTGGCTGTTGTTGGTTGTTATTACTTTAAAAAGGGCGAGGATCTCGTTACGGCAGTCGATGAGCAGATCAAACGTGATATTCAGCTAAAAGGTGAATACTTTTTAGCTGACGCCATCAATATTATGCTGGAGCACGGCGCAAAGCTACGCACCGAAAACGTAGATGTTTGGCTAGACACTGGAACTATCGAAGCAACGCTGGAAACGAATAAGTTTATGCTCGACCATGGAAGAGACAATTCCGCAATCGCTGCTGAAAAACACGATGTTAAGATCATCGCTCCGGTTTACATCCACCCATCCGCCAAGGTAGCGGGTTCGGTTATTGGCCCACACGTATCCGTTGGCGCTGATTGCGATGTAAGCCATTGCATCATTTCCAATAGCATCCTTGATGAAGGTTCTGAGGTTTCGAATTGCGCATTAGAAGGGTCGTTCATCGGTAGAAACGCGAAGGTAGAAGGCCAGGCAAAGACAGTGAATATTGGTGACAATTCAAGCATAAAGCTTTAGGTCGAAGTCAGTTTAATACTATTTATTTGGAGGTTCGATACAGGAAATGGAACAAAAACAATACTTATCAAACAGGGTTATGGAATTAAAACCTTCAGGGATTCGTAAGTTCTTTGACATTGTAGCTACCATGAAGGACGTTATCTCCCTTGGTATCGGTGAACCTGATTTCACCACACCAAAACCGATCCTGGACGCCGGCATCCGTTCACTTTCCAATGGTGAGACCCACTACACCTCTAACTCAGGCAAAATAGAATTGCGTCAGGCTGTTGCTGATAACTTGCAAAATCTTTACGGCATCAAGTATGACCCTGTCACCGAGATCATCGCGACCGTGGGCGTTTCGGAAGCATTATATCTCGCGTTCACCGCGCTACTCAACCCTGGAGATGAAGTGATCATCCCAACCCCCTGTTTTGTTTCGTATCAGGCTGAGGTATTTTTGGCGGGCGGAGTTCCGGTTGAAATTCCGAGCAAATTGGAAAATAATTTTCAGGTTGATCCCGAAGAAATCAAGGCCGCCATTACTCCGCGCACCAAGGTGATCTTTATTGGTTATCCCAGCAACCCAACAGGCGCGGTGGCTGAAAAGGAAGTATTGCTCGAGATCGCTAAGATCGCGATCGAACATGATCTGATCGTAGTATCAGATGAGATCTACGATCGTCTTGTTTACAATTTCAAACATGTTTGCTTCCCCGCTCTTGGTGAAGAGATCAAAAGACGAACCATCTTGCTGGGTGGTTTTTCTAAAAGCCATGCCATGACTGGCTGGCGCATTGGGTATGCAGCTGGTCCTACAGAGTTTATCCAAGGAATGGTTAAGGTGCACCAATACACGATCATGTCCGCGCCAACCACCGCGCAGGACGCCGCCGTTGTTGCGTTGCAATCGGATAGCTATGTAGTGGATATGGTGGCTGAATACGATCGTCGACGAAAGTTGATCGTAGGTGGTTTGAATAAGTTAGGCCTAACAACCTTCGAACCACGTGGAGCCTTTTACGCGTTTCCTAAGATCACCGCATCCGGAATGGATGGTGAAACCTTTGCTGAGAAACTATTGCAGGAAGAACATGTAGCTGTGGTGCCGGGTGAATCTTTTGGCGCCGGCGGAGCAGGTTTTGTTCGCTGTTCTTACGCCACTAGTTATGAGAAGATCGAAGAAGCCCTGCGCCGCATGGAAAACTTCATGCAGCGACACGGTTAGGATCCATCTAAAATTCTCCAACAAAAAAGGTCTCGTTTAGAACGAGACCTTTTTGATTTGAAAAAAATTAGTTGGCTTTTTCCACTGTGAACATCTGCTTGCGGATGTTGTATTTGCCTTTTTTGGCTAATACCTGTTCCACAAACTGTTCCGGCACATCTACCAAGGTGTGTTGTTCTTCGATGAAGATCTTACCGATGCTGTTACCAGGGATATCAGCGTGATAGGCAATCGCTCCAACAATATCAGCGGGACGAATACCATGTGACTTGCCGATGCTCATAGATAATCTCACCATGCCAGCTTCGTGCGATTTCGCGCCAAACTTAGCGCCGGGGAAACCATCATGATTCTTGTTGGCAAAATGACCCTTATCCTCTTTCGCTTTGGGAGCAGAGAAGGATGAGGCCGGTTTGTTATAGCTGGTGGTTCCACTGGTACTGCTGCCGCTACTTGGTCGCCTATCGCCATATTCACGGCGGCTGCTGGGTCTGCCATTACGGCCACCACGGCTTTGGCGCATTTCGTCAAACTCGGGAACTGGGTTGACGTCAGCGATACTGCGTTGTTTTTCTTCGGCGCGGGCGATCTTTAGCGCAACGGAGGCGATTTCCAAGGGGTCGATGCCATCTTCTACGAGCTGATCGACGATCAAACGTTCGGATCTGCAACGTCCTCG
>CAIRYE010000321.1 GCA_903882765.1 uncultured Anaerolineae bacterium | reverse complement strand
GCCGCCCTTAGCCAGGACCCATTGGCATCGGACGACCGTAAGCTTTCAGAACAAGGAGGTGAATGCCCTCACGGTATTTTCCTGTAATTCGGTGGGGAGAGCCGGGCCTGGCCCTCCCCAATTGTTAATGATCTTACTAGTTACGGACAGGGCAGGCTGCCAGCGATAGCAGTCGCACAGACGGAGGTCGCCTGAGCGGCTACAGCGGTAGCTGTTTGGTTAACTGCAGCTGTTGCTGTTTGGTTAACTGCAGCTGTTGCTGTTTTGTTAGCAGCAGCCTGGGTATTCGTTGCGGCAACCCACTGAGTCGCTGTATTGGTCGGTAACTTGATAGCGGTCAGTGTGGCGTTTGCTGTTGCGGAAGGAACTGCGCCAATCGAAGTTGCGTAAGCTTGAGCAGTCTGGGTAGCCCAGGTTCCTGGGGGTGTCGCGCCAACAGCCGTTGAAGTAGCAGCGGCGTTAGGAGTAACAACAAAACCCACCGTGCTAGCATGGCAGCGAAGACACATGGAGCGGTTGTCTAAGCGCAGAAGAACGGAACCTTCACCAACCAAAGAGGCACCAGCCGCAAAGGTGGTCATGGTGGCGGTTGTACCGTGTGAAACATGACAGGCGATACAAGAACGACCAACGGAGGTACCGGCACTCTGGGCTACGGACCTATCCATCGAAACACGCAGATCACCAGAACTGTGTTTGAAGGAATAGACGGAGTCACCGGTAGCACCATCGTCGCCCCAACCATTTAAGACACCAGCGGTATCATAAACAGGGACACAACGAGTTGGGTCTACAGGATGTAAACCGCCGGCGGTAGGCGCGTAGTAGTTGAGGGTTATATATCCTGCGGTTTTCCCAGCATAGGGAGCACCACAATAAGCGGAATCCTCAGTACCGTTGCGAAGAGCGGTTTTGGCAAAGTAGCGGTCATGACACTGCGCGCAGAAATAAGCGATGTTTACCGCGGCGGAGGTGTAATCCTTCTTTACGGTAAAACCATCTACGATCTGATACACATTGGCTACATTACCGGCAGCGTAGTCACCCTTGGCAAAACCTACTGCCTGGGTTCCAACATCGGTCTTTGATTCAAGGGTATACCATTCATCGTGATTATTGCTGCGATAGTTATCAGGAACCAACCAACCATAAACAGCAGTCGAAGCGCCATTGGATTTGAAAGCACCACCACTCCAGTTAACTGAAGCAGAAGGAGCGGTAAAACCATTCGAACCAGCAGGCTGCCAGCGCAGTAAGCGGTAGCTTGGGCCAGCGGTATTGTTCGGTACATTGGCGTCAACATCGATATAGGTGGATGGATATGCGACAGTGCTGTTGATATAACCAGCATTCCCATGGGGGCTATGGCAGGAAATACATTCCAGAGCATATTGGACATTGGTTGAGTTGTTCGCGCCAGAACCCCAAACAGTGCTCAGCGCTCCATTAAAGGTGTGGTGGGAGGTTGTCGCGGCAGAGACGGGGTTGGTTGGGGTGGAGTTATCATAGAAATTCGCGCCGGTCCAACTAGTTGCCATACGGGCAAATTCAAAACCACCACCGAGGAGTGATCCACCATCTGAACCTTGGGCATAGGTAGTTCCATAATAAGAATCGGAACCACCATATAAGGCATCAGTAGCGGAATCTCCACCTAAGCCCTGGTTCCATACGCCTTTAATAACGTTGGTACCAGCGCCTCGGCCATCATGGCACTCCAGACAAACCTCTTCAGGGGACTGGATCAGGAGGGCATTATCGCCAAACTGGGCACTGTGGGCCCGGTGGCAGCTTGCGCAGGCATCAGTTGTGCTGCTGAAGGAACCGTGGGGACCATTATCGGCCATTACAACGGTAGCAAGAGCGGCTAAAACAACTAAGGCGATCGCGATTGCAAAAATAGATTTTTTCATTTGTTCAAACATTCTCCTTCCAAAAGGAATCTAACAAAATTTTGTTGCTGGGTTGGGTCCAAAAAACATTTTCGAACAGTTCACCTCCGGGCTTAGTAAGACCATACTTGAACACGGCTGTTGTTGCGGTCCGCAACATACATCCGACCGGTTCCATCAATTAATACATCGGTGGGAGACCTAAAAAGTCCTTCGTCAATCCCATATTGACCGATATTGAACATAAAAGCAGGTTCGCTTTTCGAAACATCATATACACGTACCACCTGGCCAACCGCGTCGGCAATGTGCAAGTGATCGTTCGCATCCATCCAAATACCGCGTGAAAGGTTCAAAGTTTCAGCGGTGGATCCCATACCGAAGAAAGTTGAATACTTACCATCGGGTGTCCAAACGGAGATACGTCCGTTGTTGCCATCCGATACATAATAGTTTCCCTTGCTATCGCGAACGACAGTGTTTGGAAAGGATAACTCCCCTGGGCCTGTGCCTTCAACTCCGAAATTTAACACAACGGGATTGAATTCCACCAGGTTGCCTTCCAACGAATCGTTGGGGAAAACGAGCACTTCGTGTACACCTGAAGACAGATTTGTAACCAATAAATTACCGGTTACATCAAAGCGAATGCCGATCGGGGACCATCTTTTCAACTGCGCCCCGGGAATGGTTTGTTTTGGTTTTCCTGGCTCTTGGTAAAATACAGAGTGAGAGAGGATATCATATGCATAGATCGTACCGGGTGTAGGAACCAAACCGGTGTTTTCAAAGACCAACTTACTTAGTGTACGTTCCTTGCTGATGATCCCATCGATGTAATTACCATCAGCGTCAAAAATGCTGATCGTATCATTATAAGAATCATTAACATACACCTTTCCAGTTGGGCTAACAGCAATATAAGTTAATGCCCGATTGGAGCGATCAGTGTAGGGTGGAGCGAAACTGGTAAGTAAATTACCATCGCGATCAAACATTTTTACGAGGTGATCCCCTGCCGTTTCAACGACATAAATTCGCTGATTATCCGGCGAAACAGCCATACCACTCGGTTTATCAGCCGCGAAGGAAAATTTATAGGCTGGAGGCGCGGGCTGAATATTAAAAGCTGGCAGCATTTGATTGATCGGCGCTGGGGAAATTAAATACCGAATGCCCAAAAATGCGATAAAACCAATAATGGCGATGAGGAATAATTGCAAAATTAGAAGGAATCTTCGTTTCCCTTCATCTAAAACTTCTTCAACTTCAACATCTTCAGAAACTTCTTTGATGTCGTACTCATCCGGATCGTAATCGTTAATATTTTGATCTGTCATTGTTTTCTCTTAAATTCATCAATTAATTTTGAAGCATTAGTTCTATGCGCTGCGCGCCATTGATGGCTGAAAAATTCGCAGGATTTAATTCGATGGCTTTTTTATAGGCAGCTAGGGCATTCTCATACTCACCTAGAGCCTCGTAAGTAAAGCCAAGACCAACATACGTTCCCGCATAATCTTTCTTAGCGGCCTCTGATCTATGCAATAATTCTAAAGCCTGGTCATATTCTTTCATTGAATACGAGACCATGCCGTTGGAATAATCAACCATTTCAGGCATATTCAACCTGCCAAAAGAATCTGCCATTGCCAAATAAGCTTCAGTGAAATCAGGAACAAAATCGGTAGCGAAGACATACATATCGATCGCCCGTTGATCTTCCCCGATTTTGGAGTACGCGAAACCTAATTTATAAAGCGCGTCTGAGTCGGTTTTACTCCAAGTAACACACTGTTCAAGCGGTACTATAGCATCTTCGTACCGTTCCAACTTCAATAGAGAATCTCCGAGGAAATAGGCTGCGGATTTCAATTGTTTGTCCAAAGACGCCATTTCCTCATCTTTTCGGGCATCAACAAATTGTTTTAAAGGATCGACCGCATCAGAATATTTCTCAAGCATGTAATAAGATACGCCAGTATCAAGCCAAATCGTTTGTTGTTGGATCTCGGTGGGGTTGGAGAATTGTGCTTGCGCCAATTGATTCAACGAATCATCCCATCGGCTTGATTGCATATAACGGTCGACCAAGGTCATTCTTTTGTCAAAGGAAGCAGGATCTTCTAATACCGCTTTTTCGGCTTCAGCCAACAGAACCTCTGCGGATTTTTCCTGAGGTTGGAAGAATCGGTCGTAGTAGTAATAAGCCCCGAAGGTTCCAGCCAATAAAACCAAAACAACGCCCGAGAGGATGACGATTCGCTGTAGTTGAGCGGTTGAGGAAAACAATCCGCCAAATTTATCGAGAAAACTTTTTTTCTTCATTTATTTCAAAACTCTCATTTCTTTCTTCTATTTTTTCGGCATGATGCCGGT
>CAIRYE010000320.1 GCA_903882765.1 uncultured Anaerolineae bacterium | reverse complement strand
GGTTGCGGTGTAGCGCATCGATTCGCAGGAATTTGCTTGTTGATACTCAGGAACCGGGCATGTAGCGCACAGTTTACTAGTCCAACTTTTCTCTCCGGTTGGCAATAGCCGGCATTCTTCATCCGACTTTCCCCGGTGGTAATTGCCGTAAAAATAATTGCATTCTTTGCCGGCAGGTGTTTTCATACTGCTAGACCCTAGTAAGGTACTCGCCTGTGCGGGTATCTACACGAATGGTATCGCCTTCTTTAACGAAATTAGGGCACTGGACTTGTACACCGGTTTCAACTGTAACTTTCTTGGTAACACCGGTGGCGGTATCACCGCGAATAGCGGTTTCAGCAGCGATCACTTTCAGATCTACGCTGGTAGGAAGTTCGATATCGATTGGCTCATTGTTATAAAAAGTGAGTTTGGCTTCCATACCTTCCTTTAAAAAGCCAGCGGATTCGCCAAGGATATCGCCCTTGATGGCAGGTTGTTCAAAGGTTACCGCATCCATAAAATGGTAAAAATCACCATCGGTGTAGAGATAGCTGACATTGTGGTAATCGAGACGGGCATCTTCAACACGATCGCCAGACTGGAAGGTCTTTTCGATGTTGGCACCGGTGCGAAGATTTTTGGCTTTGATCTTAATGGTTGCGTTTCCGCGGCCAGGTTTGTGATGAGAATATTCCAAAACTTTGAATAACATTCCATCATATTCAAAGGTAACGCCTTTTCTTAGTTCGTTTACATCAATCATTTTTTATCCTTTGTTTTCTTTTTTTTCTAAATTCAATTTCAATTTGAGTTCATCAAGTTGTTTAGGTGATGCGGGAGAAGGCGCGTCTGCCATCATATCCTTGCCTGACTGGTTCTTTGGGAAGGCGATCACTTCACGGATATTCGGTTCATCGGCGAAGATCATCACCAATCGGTCAATTCCTGGGGCAATGCCGCCATGAGGTGGAGCGCCGTATTCAAAAGCTTCGATCATATGGCCAAACTTCGCCATAATTTCTTCCTCGGGCAAACCCAGTAGACCAAACACTTTCTGCTGAATATCACTTCGATGGATCCTTATGGAGCCGGAAGCAGTTTCGTAACCGTTCAACACCATATCATAAGCATCTGAAAGAATAGACGCGGGATCTGTTTCGAACTTAGGTAGATCTTCCATTTTTGGCATAGTGAAGGGATGATGAGCAGCGTCCCATTTTTTATCTTCCTCGTTGTATTCAAACATTGGGAAATCGACAACAAAGGCAAACGCCAAAACATTAGGATCAGCCAGATTTAGCTTATCGCGAAGATGCAAGCGGAGAAGATTAAGGCACTTATTGACCACAGCGATCTGGTCTGCGACGATCAAGATCAGGTCGCCTGTTTTTGCGCCGGTTAGCGCTTGAACAGCTGCCAATTCTTCAAGGGTTACGAATTTTGAGGCAGTACCCCGGGTCCCTTCGGGACTGAGAGCTAGAGTAGCCAAACCTTTGGCGCCAGCTTCCTTTACAAGTTCGGTGAGTGCGTCAACATCTCTTCGAGAATATTCCGAACAACCGGGTGCTACCAAGCACTTGATCGCGCCTCCACCGGCTAGGGCATTTTTGAAAACCATAAACTCAGACGCGGCGAAAATGCCGTCCAAACGTTTTAGCTCCATGCCAAAGCGCATATCAGGTTTGTCTGAACCATAACGTTCCACAGATTCAGTGTATGTAAGCCTTGGCCAAGGTGATGAGAGCAAGCGCTTCCCGGGGATGATCTTTTCAACCATCTCAGTAAACAAAGCTTCAACCAGGTCAAGAATGTCATCTCTTTCTACAAAGGACATTTCGAGATCTAATTGGGTAAATTCTAATTGTCTGTCGCCTCGCAGATCTTCATCGCGAAAACAACGGGCGATCTGGAAATATTTATCAAGACCAGCAACCATAAGTAATTGTTTTAGCTGTTGGGGGCTTTGGGGTAGCGCATAAAAGGACCCAGGTTGTAAGCGGCTTGGCACTAAAAAGTCACGAGCACCTTCGGGAGTGGTTTTGAACAGCATAGGGGTCTCAATTTCGAGGAAACCAAAGCGATCGAGAAAATCGCGAATGAATTTGATGACGTTGTGGCGTAACTGAAGGTTGCGCTGCATCCGCTCGCGGCGCAAATCGAGGTAACGGTACTTCAAACGTACCGCTTCATCGGTGTCTTCCTCTTTGTTGATCATAAAAGGAAGCGCTTTGGCGGGGTTCATCACCACCAATTCGGTCGCTTCGATCTCAACATCGCCAGTTGCCATTCGAGGATTTTCTGATCCATCAGGACGTTTATGTACAATGCCCTTTACCTGTACGACCCATTCAGAGCGCACATTTTGTACAATTTCCATGCCCGCCTTGGCGGGATCACACACGATCTGTACAATGCCATAGCGATCTCGCAGATCCAAAAAGGTGATGCCACCGTGGTCTCGCTGGCGGTGCACCCACCCAGTTAGGGTTACTTCCTGCCCAATATTAGCAGCTCTCAACTCACCACAATCATTCGTCCTTAACATTTTTTTACTCCTGCGGTCGCATTTTTTCTTCGAAAAATTATCTGTAATTTAGCCAAAAAATTATAGCATATTAATGAAACGATAGCCCCGTCAAACCTGAAGGGATGGAGTATAATTCTTAGGCTAAATTTAATAAAGAGTCAGCTCCATTGTGACATTAAGGCGAATTATGACGAACTACACTTTTTCACTTCCACAAGAATATTGGCAGAACTTTTCAATCACCCCTAAAGATGTTGACGCCATCCAAAATTATTTATTTGAAACAGAAAAACCGCTTGGATCTAAAGAAATCGCTCGTGTCTTGATCAATGAACGGATAAAAACAGAAAACGATCTTTTCATCAAAGAACAACGATCAGCTGGTGAGATATACACTCCGGGTCATATCTACTCAGTTGGGCAATCGATCGTCTTCCCAGCATTAAATTTTGCCAAAGGCAAAGTTCAAAGTGTTCGGCAGGGCAATAACCCCGACCACGGTGCTTTCGAGGTGATGCAAATAGATTTGGCGGATGGCAGCACTCGCTCATTTGCCTTCAATCTTCTTGATCACAAACTAAACAAACCCGCCGAAGAAGAGAATGATCCATCAACTAATGTTGAAGCCGTGATCACCCGTTATGGTTTATCAATCGAAAAAAAGATCAGCCAGGCTTTAGCCAAAGATGGCAATTTGGTTCAAATTGCCTATATGTGGTTCCCTGAAGCGCTGTTAGTGACTATCAATAAAGGCAATTTGAACCTTGCTGAAGCCATTTTAGAAATGAACGATGGCCAGCCAATGACAACCCAAGAGTTGATGAGCCAGATCGATCTTAGCGATAATTCGAATAATGTTCTTACTGAATTCTCTGTCAATTATGCCCTTCAAGAAGACGGTCGTTTTGACGAAGTTGGCCCAGTTGGCTTGGTGCAATGGTTCCTAAAACGATTGGAACCTGAAGGCGTACAAAATGTGCCGGCATTACTGCAATATAACCCCATCGAATACGACAATGCCTCCCTACCTGCTGAGGTAATACAGTTTGAAGAGCAGATCGACGATGAGCTTTCTGAACTGGAGCGATCCAACGGGAACCCCAATGAAGTTTCTATTACACTCAGTTTTCCACATTGGCGTAGCGGCACATTACCGATCTCTGGTAGAACGATAAATTTCTTCCCCACCTCACTAGAAGCTCCTCGAGTTTTATTCTCTTTCGTAGATGAACGATCTGGCGAGCGGTTTCCGGCTTGGGTCGTTCGCGATCGAGGGTATGTGTTTGGTTTGCAAAAATTATTTGATAAATACAAACTCATTCCCGGTTCAATTCTTCAACTACGCAAAGGCCACGACAATAGCGAGATCATTGTTGATGTAAAATCGCGCAAGGCTAGCAAAGAATGGGTTCGCACTGTTTTAGCCGGCAGTGATGGCGGGTTGGTATTTGCCATCTTGAAGCAAGAGGTTTCGGGCGAATACAACGAAAGGCTCGCCATTGTGGTTCCCGATATTGCTTCGATTGACTCAGCGATCGATCATATCAAACGATCTACCAGAGGGCCTGAACGTATCATCCGCGATGTAATGATCGAATTGACC
>CAIRYE010000319.1 GCA_903882765.1 uncultured Anaerolineae bacterium | reverse complement strand
CCGATCTCTATGACAGATTCCGCCTTGATTCAGATAAAGGGTATTAAAGAAGGATTACTGATCTCATTTGGTAATTCTGATTGGAATATCCTTCACCAAGCCTTGTTCGAACAAATTGAAAAGCAAAACAATTTCTTCAACGGCGCTCGAATTGCCATTGATGTTCAAGACCTATCCTTCAAATCGCGCGACCTAGGTAAATTGAGGGATAAATTATCAGACCTGAATGTTTCATTATGGGCGGTTCTAAGTACCAATGAAACAAC
Organism: uncultured Anaerolineae bacterium; assembly: GCA_903882765.1. Classification (GTDB taxonomy): domain Bacteria; phylum Chloroflexota; class Anaerolineae; order Anaerolineales; family Villigracilaceae; genus UBA5195. The sequence goes on along the minus strand of CAIRYE010000319.1, from coordinate 4,206 downwards.
GATCAACTCATCGCAATTGTTAGGTCTTGCTACTGCCCTTTCAAAGCCAATAAAGCATCGAGAACCAACACCAGAAAGAACGGAAGACGAACACTTAGCTTATTGGGTGCAGAAAACATTACGATCTGGAACCAGAATTGAATACTCAGGGAATGTTTTTATCTTTGGGGATGTAAATTCCGGGGCGGAAGTGATCGCTGGAGGTAGCGTGGTGGTTTGGGGAAGAGTGAGAGGCGTTGTTCATGCCGGCACGAATGGTGATAAAAACGCGGTGATCTGCGCATTAGATATGTCTCCTACTCAAATACGCATTTGTGGTGAGATCGCGGTTTCACCGCCGAAGAAGGACAAACCATATCCAGAAATTGTTAAAATTATCGATGGCCATCTTACGGCCGAACCTTGGGTTCAGAGTAAATAAATCAAAGTGGAGCGAATAGAATGCCATCAAATGTTTTGACAGTGACTAGTGGAAAAGGTGGGGTGGGAAAAACAACCACCGTTGCGAATATTGCTGTAGCCCTGGCTTCTGAAGGCAAAAAAGTGGTATGTATCGATGGAGATATTGGGCTGAGAAATCTGGATGTTATCCTCGGCCTAGAAAACCGTATTGTTTACGATATTGTAGATATTGTTGAAGGCCGCTGCCGAACACGACAGGCGATGATACGTGACAAGAGATTCCCGGAATTGTTTCTGATTCCCGCGGCGCAAACTCGCGATAAAAACGCCGTTTCACCGAGCGATATGATCCGCCTATGTGAAGAATTGAAAGCCGAATTTGATTGGATCATCATCGATTCTCCGGCTGGAATCGAAAGAGGTTTTAAAAATTCGATCGCACCTTCGGATATCGTGATCATTGTTACCAACCCTGAAATGTCGGCAGTACGTGATGCGGATAGAGTGGTAGGTTTGTTGGAAGCGGAAGAAAAAAAACCACCTTATTTAATTATTAATCGACTCAAGCCGGAATTAGTAAAACGTGGAGATATGCTGTCAGTGGCCGATGTGTATGACCTTTTACATATCGAAGTGATAGGCATCGTGCCAGAGGATGAAAACACTGTCATCGCTTCGAATAAAGGGATCCCGCTTGCGATAGAAGCGAAAACGAAATCGGGGCAAGCTTACAGAAATATCGCGAAACGGCTCGTTGGAGAGCAAGTACCCTTTATGAACTTGGAATCGGGCAGCTTGTGGAATAAATTGATCCATCTCGGGCGAGGCGGTTAATTATGGGTTTATTTTCCTCTTTCTTTGGAAAGAAAAGCGCGAGCAATGCCAAAGAGCGGTTGAAATTAGTTTTGATCCACGACCGTGTAAATATGAATAACGGGACCTTAGAATTGTTGAAGGACGAGATTATTGCTGTTATTTCGAAGCACTTGGATATTGATCCAAATATGGTGAAAATTGATTTTGAAACACAAGGTCGATCTCAAAAACTTGTCGCGGACATACCCTTTCGATCATCCCCAACCAAGAAAAATCGGTAGTTGGGTCATTTAGGTTAATAATGAAAGGCGGTTTGTGGCGTTTCTTTGATTTTTGGTTGCTAGGTGCTACTTTACTGTTAGTGATCCTTGGCATAACTATGATCAGGTCCGCTGTTGCGGGGAATATTGAGCTTACAGAAACGACTCCACTTGTTGAAAGACAGATCATTTTTTCGTTGATCGGATTAGTAGCCCTGATCATTACGGCAAACATTGATTACCGAGTTTGGTCATCGATGAGTAACACTCTTTACATCGGAATTATTCTTGTCATGATCGCGTTGAACGTCATCGGTGGCGCGTTGTTTGGGTCAGCCCGCTGGTTTCGAACGACCTTGGTTTTCATTCAGCCTTCTGAGTTCGCTAAAATTGTTATGATCCTCACGATGTCCCACTTTTTTGTTACCCATTTTCATCAGATGTCCGAATCGAAATGGATCATCCGTAGTTTTCTTATGGCGATGGGAATCACGGTTTGGGTAATTTTACAGCCAAACCTGAGTACATCTATTGTGTTGCTAGTTCTGTGGTTTGTTTTACTCTGGTTTTCTGGGGTATCTATTCGCTTGTTGACCACGTACATTATTGGAGGTATCGCGGGTTTAGCTTTGCTTTTCCCGATCTTGGTTCAGTTCGAAATTATTCAGCAATACCAATTAGCACGAATTCTCAACTTCGTCGCTCCTGACCCAAATGCTCGATACGGTGAAATCTTCAATATTAACCAAGCGCTTATCTCTATCGGTTCTGGTGGGTTATTTGGTCAGGGTTACGGACAAGGTTCGCAAGTTCAGTTGCGGTTTCTGAAAGTACGCTGGTCCGATTTTATTTTTTCCACAACCGCCCATGAATTAGGATTTATTGGCGCGTTTCTGATCATCCTGCTCATTCTTATTGTTGTTTATCGCTGCATTGTTGCCGCGCGTATTTCGCGTGATATCTATGGAACTTTAATATCCTATGGCGTTGCTACACTTATCGCTTTTCAAGCTTTTGTTAACCTCGGTGTGAACCTAAACCTATTACCAGCAACGGGGTTGACCTTGCCTTTTGTTAGTTATGGAGGCAGCTCTATTTTGGCGAATATGATCGCAATTGGATTGGTTGAGAGTGTCATCATGCGACATAATGTCATTGAAATGTAAATTTATTTTTTGGAGAATATCGTGACTGAAAAACCAACCCGTGTACGCTTCGCGCCATCCCCTACTGGACATATGCACCTGGGAAGCGCAAGGACAGCCTTATACAATTATTTACTCGCAAAAAAAACAGGCGGTAAATTTATTTTACGTATCGAAGATACAGACCAAAAGCGCTATGTTCCTGGCGCTGAGCAGGAATTGATCGACGGATTACATTGGCTCGGCTTGGATCATGATGAAGGCCCAGATATTGGTGGACCTTTCGGCCCATATCGACAGACCGACCGAAAGTCCATATACGATGAACACATTCAGATACTGATTGGAAAAGGGAAAGCCTACCCATGTTTTTGTTCTCCCGAGCGGCTTACTTCCGTTCGAGAAGAACAAATGAAAAATAAAGAACAACCACATTATGACGGAATGTGCCGATCGCTAGAGCCGGTTGAAGCAAGAAAGCGGGTTGAGGCTGGTGAAAAGCATGTAATCCGGTTCAAAATGGAAAAAGAAGGTAAGACCGTTGTAAACGACTTGTTGCGCGGTGAGATCATTCTGGATAATCATGTATTGGATGACTCTGTGCTGATCAAATCAGATGGCTGGCCAACTTATCATTTCGCGGCTATGGTAGATGACCATTTGATGGAGATCACTCACGTTTTCCGTGGCTCTGAATGGCTTGGTACGTTTCCGTTGCATGCCAATATCATTCGTGCGTTTGGTTGGGAAGAACCCATATGGATCCATCTCTCTGTATTCTTAAAACCGAGTGGAAAAGGCAAAATGAGTAAGAGAGAAACCGCCGAAGCCCTGAAAGACGGTTATTCGATTTTTGTAAAAGATATGAATGAGTTAGGATTTATCCCTGAAGGTCTTAACAACTGGACAGCTTTGATGGGTTGGGGGGCCGGTGAAACAGAAGATGTTCTTACCATGTTCGAAATGATCGATAAGTTCGATATTCGGAAGTTAAATGCTTCTCCAGCGGCGATCAATTTTAATAAATTGGATTACTTTAACGGTGAACATATTCGAAGGTTATCCATTGATGACCTTGCTGCGCGAGTAAAGCCTTATTTCGTGAACGAAGGCTTGGTGGTTGACGAACAAAAATTATTAAAGGTCATCCCGATCATCCGCGAAAGGCTAGTAACTTTGGATGATTGCTTGCCTTTTGCGGCTTGGTTCTTCAAAGACTCCGTAGACTTCACGAAAGAGGAATTGATCGCGAAGAATATGACCGCCGCAGAAACATACGAAATGGGCGTGGAAATCCTCGATATTTTGGAAGGTTTGCCTGAATTATCTCATTCAGTTGCTGAAGAACCTTTGCGGAGCTACGTTGAGAAAAAACAACTTGCACCTAATCAGGTCTTTGGCTTCCTACGCATTGCGGTATCGGGACAGAAGGTAAGCCCACCTTTGTTTGAGTCTATGGAGATCGTCGGCAAAAAAATCGTTCTCGAGCGAGTAAAGCAAGCCTTGAGTGTTTTGAATCAAGAAAATGAGTAAGTACAAGGTGGTTTTTGAAAAAGAGTCGATGACTCACGGTTCATGAACCT
>CAIRYE010000318.1 GCA_903882765.1 uncultured Anaerolineae bacterium | reverse complement strand
GCATTACAAAAAGGAAAAAATGTCTTTGTTGAAAAACCGCTAGCATTGAACCAAGCCCAATTAGATCAAGTGATCGAGGCGATCAACTCCGCAGAACAAGGAATCTTAACTGTTGGGTACAATCGCAGATTCGCTCCTTTAGTTCAAAAACTACGCGCATCTTTTGCGAATCGAACCGAACCGTTTTACATCCACTATCGGGTGAACGCCGGTTATTTACCGCTCAACCACTGGACCCATGATCCAGAACTTGGCGGCGGTCGAATCATTGGAGAAGGCTGCCATTTCATCGATTTACTGACAAGTTTGGTAGGAACACCTCCGGTTTCAGTGAATGCCGCTGCCTTACCGAACAATGGCAAATACAACGTTGATAATGTTACGATGACCTTCACCTTTGCGGATGGATCTATTGGTGTCGTCGATTACCTCGCGAATGGCGATAAAAGCTTTTCAAAGGAGTATATTGAAGTTTTTTGCGGCGGCAAGATCGCCATCCTCGATGATTACGCTTCACTCCAGCTGGTGCATAATGGGTCTCACACAACAGAAAAATCCGGGTTCAAACAGGATAAAGGACACAAAGATGAAATGGTCGAATTCGCCAAATCGATCAAGACGGGTATCCCCCCAATTCCATATTCTGATCTGATCGCGGTGACCAAAGCATCCTTCGCTGTGATCGAATCCCTCAAGAATAATGGGATGAAAGTTACTATGTGATAGAATCGCGTCGGTAATGGCAATGTTAAAGCCATATGGTTGTGTTGTCCTTGCAGGACTTACGCTGAAATCAATTAGAAATATTTCGTATGTCATTTCATAACCGTTACAACATCGAATTTATTACGTCTGGCAGAACGATCGGATCAAAATTAATTCTGATAAGATTAGGAGTTGTTTTCGAACTAATCTAAAAAAAGGATACCAAGCCTAATGCCTTACAATTTTCCGCTGATGTGGCGGTTATTGGTCAAATCTATATTTCGATCAAACAAAACAATTGCCCCACTAAAGATGAAAAGGCTGAAGTTCCTCTTAATTTTTTTAATTATTTGGCCGCCATTTCAGTTGATCACTTGGTTCTTCCTATTTCTGGATGAAATTCTTTTCCCTCAATATCATCAACAAAAAATCGATAAACCCCTCTTTATTCTTGGCAATTTCCGCAGCGGCTCAACATTCCTACATCGCTTAATGTCTCGGGATACAAAAATGTTCACCAGTATGCGAACTGTTGATATTTTTTTAATGCCCTCAATAACACAACGCAAGATCTTTAAGTTTTTTTCCAAGATCGATCATATTTTTGGGGCGCCGCTCAACAAAGCGATAAAGGGAGTTGATGGGAATTCCCTAGGCAAAGTACAGATCCACAAAATAAGTATGTTCGAACCCGAAGAAGACGAAAATGTTCTATTGCATATCTGGTCTACCTTTTTCGTTAGCTTTATGTTTCCGTTTTTAGAGGATCTTCCACCTTATATCAAATTTGACGAAGAACTTGCTGCCCCCGAAAAAGAAAAAATAATGAAGTTTTACCGGTCTTGCGTACAAAGACATCTGTATGCCCATGGCGGAAATGTGCATTTTGTTTCCAAAAGCCCGGCATCCAGCGCGAAGATTCGATCCCTCATGACCACCTTCCCCGATGCCCGTATCCTCTATCTCGCCCGCAATCCTTTAGATATGCTCCCATCAACGGTGAGTTGGTTGAGTTACGCTTGGAATATGTTTAGCGATACCGGTCATAAATACATATACCAACAACAAGTGCTGGACCTTGCCAAATATTGGTACGATTACCCCATTCGCGTCCTTGATCAAAATCCCTCCCCGAATCACATCATCCTCAATTATGATGATCTTGTTCGGTATCCGGAAGAAATAATTCGCAAGATCTATCTTAATTTTGGATATGATGAAAGTACAGGATTGAAAAAGATCATCAAGCGCGCCATCGAAGAAACAAGGACATACCGATCTGACCATAAATATAATTATGAACAAATGGGATACAGCCGTGAATTGATCCTAAACACCTACAAAGACGTTTTTGAGCGATTTAATTTCGATCGAGCAGATCCAGAACAACCCACCAATTCGGATCTATCCGCGGTGGTATTCCCTAATCAGGTTCCGCCCCTCTTTTCAGCGGAAGGGCATTTGGCAGACGATCATTAATAAAAGGACTGAGATCTGCTTTGAATAGATCTCAGTCCTTTCTTTCTTCGGTTTTGGGGTTGCTACTAAACCAATACAATTCTATAAAACATTTTTCTCTTCCACCGGAAGAGTATACTGATCAGGGAAAATAGTATTCTTCCAAGGCAAAAACCCTAATCGAAGCAAAACCAACACAAAACCTACTAATGCCATAAGGAAGGAAACCAACATAGAGGTGGTTAGCCAACCCGCGGCTAATATTGGCTGGTCGGGTCTAAAAAATTCAATGAAAGTTCTACCAATGCCGGCAATTAACAACCACAATGAAAACGCTGAGCCTGGCTTGCTAAATTGCGCAACTTTCTGAATCAAAACCATGATTATAAAAAAACCAAAAATATTCCATATCATTTCGTAGGCAAAAGTCGGGTGAAAACGGGTTGTTTCCACCGGGAACACCTGCAGATCGTTGAAAAGTGGTAAACGGTGCATTGCGTCGATCTTGATCCCCCAAGGCAACGCCGTTGGCTGACCATATAATTCTTGATTAATAAAGTTGGCTGGTCTAGCAACAGCCTGCCCAAGTAACGCGGCAGGCGCGATTGAATCAAGAAACAACCAAAAATCCATTTTCTTTTGTTTTAAATAAAAATATAAGGTGATCGCTCCAAAAACCAGACCTCCAAAAAAGTGCAGTCCACCTTGGGGAATATTGATTATCTGTATCGGGTTGTCCATATAATAGGGATTCCCGCCGATGGTCGCGTTTACGACATACCATAACCTAGCGCCAATTATTCCGATGGGTAAAAGCCAGATCATCGCATCCCATATCACTTCGCCATCTCCACCACGCCGAGTGACTTCTTTGTTGGCAACCGTTCCGCCAACGATCACGCCAAGCATTACCAATACACCATACCACCTTAGGGCAAACTCGATCGAACCTAGATGGATAGTAAAAATTACTGGGTCAATCATTGAACCTCCAAAAATGTTAATTCCACACTTTTCCAGCGGGAATGATCGTTTTAGCTGGAACATCCTTGAGAATGCTCGAGCCGTTTCCAATTCGCGACCCATCCCCGATCTTTACGCCAATCGCGGTGGTGACACCCATACCAACCAAAACTTGCTTTCCAATGGTCACACCGCCAGCCAACATTGCTCCCGGCGCTATATGAGATAATTCGCCGATCACACAATCGTGCGATATGATGGCGCTAGTGTTGATCATAGATTTTGTTCGTAAGATGACCGATGAGCCTACGTAAGCGTTAGCAAACACCTGAACACCTTCTTGGATGATCGCCGATTCTTCAATGGTTGCTTTTGGATGACACAAAGCGGGGAGCAAGAAGCCATTCTCTTCCAATCGGTCAAATATCTTTTTTCGAAGATTGATGTTGATGATTCCACCCACACCATTTGCGGCAAGACCAACGCCATCATCCCGTAGCTTACCAAGAACCAGTCCATTCCCGATCCCTATTACTGAATAACCGAGGACCTTTTCACCGGTAAGAGCTGGATCATCGTCGATG
>CAIRYE010000317.1 GCA_903882765.1 uncultured Anaerolineae bacterium | reverse complement strand
CGAGCACCTTGCGGGCGTTGCCCAAACCAGAGAGCGCCACTACCTTGACCACGCGTCCATTGATCTCAACAGACGCCTCGCGGATGGCGGAAGACCCGCGTACCGCGGTGAAGTTAACATCTTCCAGCGTTTGGCCGGTCATTTGTTCGTACACGGTGCGCAAAGCAGCCTCCAGCACACCGCCGGTGGTGCCAAAAATAACGCCAGCTCCGGTGCTTTCACCAAGCGGGTTATCAAAGCCTTCGTCGGGCATATACTGCAGGTCTACCGAGCCTTCTTTGAGCATTTTGGCAAGCTCACGGGTGGTGATCACATAATCCACATCGACCATGCCGTTGGTTTGTTGGTAAGGCAAAGCGGCTTCGTATTTTTTGGCGATGCAGGGCATAACCGATACCATCACAATGTCTTTGGGGTCGATGCCCATTTTTTGGGCATAGTAATTTTTGGCGATAGCGCCGGTCATTTGCTGCGGCGATTTACAGGTGGATGCCATAAATTTAAGGCTGGGGAAATGATAATTGATGAAGTTGATCCAGCTCGGGCAGCAAGAGGTGAGGATGGGCAGGTTTTGGTTGGTTTGCAGCCGCTCAATGATCTCGCGGCCTTCTTCCATTACGGTCAAGTCAGCGCCGAAGGTGGTATCGAAGACGGCATCAAACCCAAGGCGTCGCAAGCCGGCGACCATTTTGCCAGTGGCGATCTGTCCGGCTGGCATTCTAAATTCTTCACCAATGGCAACGCGCACAGCGGGGGCAACTTGCACAACCACCTTCTTTTTGGGGTTAAAGAGCGCTTCCCATACTTCGGCGATGTATCCTACGCCGGTAAGAGCGGCGGTGGGGCAAACGCTAACGCACTGGCCGCAGTAAACACAGGGGGATTCGATGATGGGCTTTTTCTCGGCAGGGGCAACCACGGTATTAAAGCCGCGGCCGAACGCGGTGAGTGCGCCAACGGTTTGCACTTCGTTGCACATCACCTCGCAGCGCCGGCACATGATACATTTTTCGGGGTCACGTTTCAACGCCCCGCTCGATTTATCGATGGCGTGGGTAGAGCGTTCGCCGCGATAGCGTTGGGTGTTTACACCAAATTCCCATGCCAGAGCCTGCAGCTCGCAATCGGTGGATTTGGCGCAGATGAGACAATTGAAAGGGTGATTCGAGAGGATCAGCTCAAGGTTTTTGCGGCGGGAGAGCAGCACGCGTTTAGAGTTGGTGGTGATCTTCATCCCTTCAGCCACCGGGGTGGCGCAAGCTGGGGGCAGGTTGCGCCGGCCTTCAATTTCCACCACGCAAATGCGGCAGGAGGCGACGTTGTTGAGGAAATTCGATTTTTCCAGGTTTAGGTAGCACAGGGTAGGGATCTTGATGTTCGCTTGCCGCGCCGCGTCTAACACTGTCGTTCCTTCGGGGACGCTGATCTGTTCTTTGTCGATGAGTAGGTTGATCATAATGAAAACTCCTTAGTTCCTTGAGATAGCGCTGAATTTACACTTACTCATACAGGCGCCGCACTTGATACAGCGGGATTGGTCGATAATATGGGGTTGCTTTACCGTACCTGAAATGCAGGTAACCGGGCAAACGCGGGCACAGGCGGTGCATCCGATACACTTTTCGGCAATCACTTCGTAGTGCAGCAGATTTTGGCAGACGCCAGCGGGGCAGCGTTTTTCGATGACGTGTGCCTGGTATTCTTCCCAAAAGTACTTCATGGTAGAGATCACCGGGTTGGGGGAGGATTGGCCGAGGCCGCACAGGGCGGTATCCATAATAGTTTGCGATAGCTCAGAGAGCTCCATTAGGTCGGCTTCGGTGCCGCGGCCCTCGGTGATGTCGGTGAGGATCTCGAGCAGGCGCTTGTTGCCAATTCGGCAGGGGGCGCAGCGCCCGCATGATTCTTCAACGCTGAACTCGAGGTAGAAGCGGGCGATGTTGACCATGCAGTCGTCATCGTTCAGGACGATCATACCGCCGGAGCCCATCATGGAGCCGATGGACATAAGCGATTGGTAATCGATGGGGGTATCTAAAAATTGGGAGGGGATGCAGCCGCCAGAAGGGCCGCCGGTTTGGGCCGCCTTAAAATTAGAGCCGCCTTTGATGCCGCCGCCAATATCGAAGATGATCTGGCGCAGGGTGGTGCCCATTGGCACTTCTACTAAGCCAACGTTGTTTACCTTGCCGGCCAGGGCGAAGACCTTGGTACCCTTGGAAGTTTCGGTGCCAATGGCGGCGTAGTTTTGCGCGCCATGCAGGAAGATGTAGGGAATGTTGGCGAGCGTTTCAACGTTATTGACAATGGTTGGGCAGCCCCACAAGCCGCTCTCAGCGGGGAAAGGCGGTTTGGTGCCAGGCTCACCGCGAGACCCCTCGATGGAGTGGATGAGGGCAGTTTCTTCCCCGCACACAAAAGCGCCGGCGCCGAGTCGGATATCAATATCGAAGTTGAAATTGCTGCCGAGGATGTTGTTGCCAAGCAGACCGTAAGCATGCGCTTGCGTAAGGGCATTGCGAACACGTTTAACCGCCAGCGGGTATTCGGCGCGAATGTAGATGTAACCTTTACTAGCGCCAATGGCGTAGCCGGCCAACGTCATCCCTTCAATAACGGAGTGAGCGTCGCCTTCCATGATGGAGCGATCCATAAATGCGCCCGGGTCGCCTTCGTCGGCATTGCAGATGATGAATTTTTCAGGCGCGTCAAAGGATTTGGCGATCGCCCATTTTTTGCCGGTGATAAAGCCGGCGCCGCCGCGGCCACGCAAGCCAGAGGCAAGCATGGTATCGATGACATCTTGCGGGGACATTTGGGTAAGGGCTTTGCCAACGGCTTGGTAGCCATTGTTGGCAATGTATTCTTCGATCTTTTCGGGGTTAATAACCCCGCAGTTGCGCAGCGCGATGCGTTTTTGGCCGCGGTAGAAGGGGATGTCCTCCGAGGCGGGGATCTTTTCTTTTGAGCTGGGTTCCTCATAGAGCAGGCGGTCTACTACTTG
>CAIRYE010000316.1 GCA_903882765.1 uncultured Anaerolineae bacterium | reverse complement strand
GAAACAAATAATTTCAATGAAATAAATGACCGGTTCTTGAAACGGCCATATGGTTGGCGGCAGAACGCTGACGATCTTGAGGGCGGCATCACCTAAGGGAGTGCCGGCGATGGGTGCCATTATAAAATCGGGGAAGGGATATTGGGCATCTGATAAGAACAGCCAAAGAGAGCCGATGAGAAGGTAACCATTAAACGCGCCAACTATCAGACCACCCAAGCTATCTGAAAAGGTTTCGTTCATCACTTTTGGGTGGAGCTTTGCCATATGTACGGTTTGGTAGCCAAAGAAAACCAAGACAGCGATGATGGAGACGCGGATCCAGAAATATTCAATGCCTTCAATTTTAAAGGCTTGAATTTGCGGGACGTATTTGCGCAACAAGATAATGAGGGTTAGGCCGAGGACAATGCTGAAAGCGACGATCATTTCCTTACGCCAGCCGCGCATTAGGCCAATGAAGGCAAAAACGCCAACAAATAAATAGAACGCGAAATGTAAGGTCATCATAGGGTACCTCCGGGCAGGTTATAGAGGATCTCAGCGATCTTCTGCGCCGCATCGGGTCGATTCAACTTGGACATGGCTTTTTTCATCGACGGTATTTTGCCGACGCTGTTGAACATATTCTTTACGGTGATGCCGAGGGCTTGCATCAGCAGGTTGTCTTCTAAAATTTCGGCGGCACCTTTGCTTACCAGGGTATCGGCATTTACCTTTTGGTAACGCCAAGCATAGGGGTAAGGAACTAAGACCGCCGGTAAGCCGTAATGGGGGAACTCGCCCAAGGCGGAGGCGCCGGCACGGGAAACAACCAGGTCGGCGGCGGAGAGCGCGGCGCCCATCTCTTCGTGAAGGTAGGGGTAGGCGTGGTAGCTATCGCGCAGGTTTACCGGCAGGGTTTTGTAGAATTGTTCCACTTCATTCCAATCGAGCTCGCCGGTGATGTGAATGACCTCCATGGAGGGAAGCAGCTCGCGCAGGTGGTAGGTGATGGCTCGGTTGATGGAGCGGGAGCCTTTGCTGCCGCCAAAAACGAGCAGCACTCTTTTGCCGGCGGGGATGTGGAAATGGGCTCGGGCACTGGAATTATCCCATTGGGATAATTCGGGGCGTACCGGGTAGCCGGTTACTATTAGCTTGGAAGGGTCGGAGAAGAATTGTACGGACTCTTCGCTGGTGAGGGTGATCTTTTTGGCAAAACGAGCTAAGGCCTTGAGCGCCATGCCCGGCTCAACATCGGGAACATAGAGCAGGGAGGGGATGTTACGGCCGGCAAACGCCATTGGAAAGGCGACAAAACCACCGGTGAAGAACATAGCGTCGGGCTTGAAATCTTCTAAGATGAGGCGGGCTTTTTTGATCCCTTTGAGGATGGAGAGAATATTCGCAGGCAAGCGAAGAGGGTTGACCCCGTGCAGCCCAGCCGCGGGGATCTCTTTAAACGCAATACCGGCCCTCTTAACGAGGCCGGCCTCCATCCCACCTTCACCCCCTACCCAAAGGATCTCTACTTCAGGATGGATCCTGGTCAATTCTTTCAGAACGGCTAGAGCGGGATACACTCCGCCGCCGGTTCCGCCCGCGCAGATCAAAAGTCGCACTAAAACCTCTCCATTCTTCGGCTTCTGTTTGTTCGCCTGAATGCCGCGAAACACTAAAAATGATGCCGATGGCGATAAATGACATAAGAACGCTGGAGCCGCCATAACTGATGAAAGGAAGGGCGTTGCCAGCAAAAGGGAACCATCCAACAAGGGATAGCATATTGATACCCGCTTCGAAAACGATCCAAACGGTTAGGCCGGCGGCCAGCAAGCTGCCGAGCATATCGGGAGCGCGGTTGGCGATCTTGAAGCCGCGCCAAGCGATGACGCCGTATAGGCTAACAGTGAACATCGCGCCGAGCAATCCGAGTTCTTCGGTGATGACGGCGAAAATACTATCGGTTGATTCGAAGGGAAGCACGGTGTACTTGCCAACTGAGTTGCCGATGCCGACGCCGAACCAACCGCCATTGACAATGGCTTCGAAGGCGTAGATGACGTGGTCGGCGGAATTTTTGGAATCTTTGAGACCGTTAAAGAAGGACTCGAAACGGGAGGAACCGGTGGAAGAGAAAATGGTGAGTAAGAAATACCCAGCTACGCCTGCCACCAGGCTGACGATAATGAATTGTTTAAGGCCGCTGCCACCGAGATAAAAGAGCAGCACGCCGAGAATTGCAACGGTGATGGCAGCGGAGGTATCAGGCTGCATCAAAATGAGAATGACCAACACGCCGATGATGATACCGAACGGGATAAGGCCCCAGGTGGCGTCGTGAAGCATATCTTTGCGGGAGTTGAGCCACACCGAAAGGTAAATGACGATGGTTAGCTTGGCTAATTCGGAAGGTTGGATGGAGCCATTGAACAAGGTACGCACGGCGTTGAGACGTTCTTGGCCGGAGATGAAGACGAAGACCAACATTCCGATGGTGAAAAGCATGATCGGAACGGCGAATTTTGCCAAACGATGGTAATCGACGGTGGAGAGAGTGACGCAAGTGGTAATACCCAAGAACATCCATAGAACTTGGCGATAGATCTGATAATTCGGGTCGCCGTATTCGTTGTAGGAAAAATCGTAGGAGGCAGACCAAACCATAATGAGCCCAAACACGACGAAGAGCACCATCGTTAGGGCTAAGAGGAGATCGGGCGAGCCGTTGATCTTGAACCAACGGGAAGGAGCCGGCTCGGTATCGGGTTCTTTGTTTACGGGTTTTTGTCGATATGTGCCTGCAGCCATTGTTTGAGCCTTTCACCTCGTTCGGAAAAATCTTTAAATTCATCATAGCTGGTGCCACCGGGCGAGAAGAGAACTGTTTCGCCTGAGCGGACGATCTTGTAAGCGGTGGCAACCGCGTTTTCGAGGTTGGTTTCTTTGTATACCGCTTCGAGGATCGATCCTTCGGGGGATTCTTTTAGGGATCTTTCGATAAGGCTGGCTGCCTCGCCAAAAAGTACCACGTTGCAGACGCGTTTGTGGATGAGGGCTGCCAGGTCGTTCCAGGGTAATTTTTTGTCGCGGCCGCCGAGCATGAGGACGAGGGGGCCGTCGAAGGCGTTGATGGCCGCCATGGTTCGCTCGGGGGCGGTGGCGATGGAATCGTTGATCCAGGTTACGCCTTTGTGCTTGACCATGATCTCGAGGCGGTGGCTTACGCCTTTAAAGCCGCGAATGCCGGCTAAAATGCTT
>CAIRYE010000315.1 GCA_903882765.1 uncultured Anaerolineae bacterium | reverse complement strand
ACCGACCAAGGCCGAATCGATGTTCTGATCAATACCGCCAATGTCAATTTTCCTGGAAAGATTTTAGAAATTGATGAATGGGATCTGCATCGAATTTTTGAGGTAAATGCCATCGGAACCCTTCTCACCATCCAATCGGTTGGCAGGGTCATGCGCGCCGCCGGAAACGGGATGATCATTAACTGCGCACAAATAAAAAGCGATTCAACCGCAAGCTATATCGCCAGTAGGTCCGGCTTGAATAATTTGCAAAGCGCTTTGGTGGAAGAGTTTACTGCTTACGGGATAAAGGTAGTTACCACTGCAACAAACGATCCCTTTCAAGAGATCCTTGCTTTCCTAACTTGATCCTACCTTGAATTTTTTTCGTTTTCCCTATAATGTTAAATATACAGGAGAATAAAAAATGATCAATAAACTTTTGGAAGACGCGCTTAATGAACAGATCAACCGTGAATTCTTTTCTTCCTATCTCTACCTTTCCATGGCAGCCTACTTCGACACGATCGGATTAAAAGGTGCCAGCGGTTGGATGCATATCCAATCCAACGAAGAGCGTGAGCATGCCATGAAGCTAGTCGAACACCTTTCCGCCCGTGGAGCTAAGCTAGAACTTAAAGCAATTGCCCAACCAAAAGCGGAATGGAAAGGCCCCATGGATGCCTTCAAAGCAGTGTTGGAACACGAACAGTTCATCACCCATTCGATCACTGATCTTTATGAGGTGGCTGTAAACGAGAAAGACCTTCCCGTTCAGTTCCTATTACAGTGGTTCATCAATGAACAAGTTGAAGAGGAAAAGAACGCCTCCGATATTATCAGCAGTATGGCCCGCATTGAGAACCACGAAACCGCAGTGTTACAACTCGATCACCAACTAGGCAAACGAGGACACTAAGCATCATTGGGCCCTGAAAACTACTTTTCAGGGCCCAATATTATTATGAAAAAATTTATAGTCAGACCAATCACGGAATCCGATTTTCCCGATTGGCTGCGCATGCGGCTTCTACTGTGGCCTCATCATTCGGAGGAAGAAATGGCTTCTGAAATGATGGAGATGTTCGCTTCGACAAACGAAACCCCTGTTTTTATCGCGGTGGATGATGAAAAGAAGGGTTGTGGATTTTTGGAAGGTGGAATGCGTAAGTACGCCGATGGATGTTCCTCTAGCCCGGTTGGATATATTGAGGGGTGGTACGTTGAACCGAATTATCGCAAGCAAGGCGTTGGGGGAGAATTGGTAATCGCTTTTGAAGTTTGGTGTAAACAACGGGGTTTACTTGAAGTGGCTTCAGATACATGGCAGGACAATCTGATAAGCATCACCGCCCACACTAAGCTAGGGTATACTGAAGTCGAGCGGCTGGTCCATTTCTCAAAAAAAATACTGAGTTAGAATCCCTTCTGGTCTCACACACTACCGAAAAAACCGGGCAATCACCCCGGTTTTTCTTTGAAAGGCACTTTTTATGCAATATATCGGCGAGCTCGCGGCATTGTTCACCTCCTTCTGTTGGTCTTTATCCGCGGTTGGTTTTACGATGGCAGGAAAGATCTTCGATTCAACAACTATCAATCGCATCAGGGTCTCTCTCGCGTTTCTGGCGTTGCTGGTGATCAATTTCTTGGTATTGGGACAAGCTCTTCCCCTCAACGCTTCTTTGGATCGCTGGGGCTGGCTAACATTATCCGGAATTGTGGGTTTGGCGATCGGTGATTTTTTCTTATTTAGGTCCTACCAATTGGTTGGTCCCCGAATTGGTTTATTACTACTCAGCTTGGCCCCTGTTTTTAGTACTTTTATCGCCTGGTTATTTTTTGGAGAACACCTTACTCTTCTGGAAATTGGCGGGATCGCTGTAACGCTCGCGGGCATTGGTTGGGTTGTTTTGAGTAAATCAACAACAACGGTTGATAAGGAACCAACTGGCTTATCAACAAAAGGTCTTTTGTTCGGGGTATTCGCCGCACTCGGTCAGGCGACCGGTCTAATTCTCTCTAAGCAAGGAATGGCGGGGGATTTTTCTCCCTTTGCCGGAACGATCATACGACTGAATGCCGCCATTATCTTCTTATGGATCGCAGCTATTCTTCAAAAAAACGCGACAACAACTTTTCAACGCGCAAAACAAGAACCCGCTTCTTTTGGCTGGGTTGCTTTTGGAGCATTTTTTGGACCGGTCATCGGTGTTTCGGCTTCTCTGTTTTCCATTCAGCACGCAAATATTGGCATCGCCTCTACCCTAATGGCGCTTCCCCCGGTGTTTATGCTGCCTATCAGTTATTTTTTCTTCCATGAGCGGTTCGGTTGGCAAGCAGTTGTTGGTACACTGTTGGCGATCTCTGGCGTAGCGATTTTGTTGGTAATATAAATCTTTAGGTTCCTAATTACGATCCAAAGGAAAGAAACAAAAAAGCCTTAGAAAGGCTTTTTTATATTTACAAAACAGATACTCACACCTTTCGAACCTTCTTTAAGATCCGAGTTTTGTTTGGATTATCTCTCGTAATTTTGCTTGGATCGCGTCCCAATTTTCATTGGCATTCACTACCACCCATCGTTCCGGTTCTTCTTTCACCAATTTCAAGTAACCATCCCTTACTCTTTGATGAAAATCCAACGTAAAGGCATCCAATCTATTCCACTCATCCTGATTGCTTTTCCGCTTCAACCCAACCTCTACATCAAGATCGAGCAAGATCGTCAGATCAGGTTTTAAGCCGGTCGTAGCAAATTGAATAATCCCCCGCAACTCATCCAAAGGAATGATCTGGTGTCCATATCCTTGATAAGCTAGCGTGGAATCATAAAATCGATCACATAAAACGACATACCCTTCGGCCAGTTTAGGACGAAGCATTTGCTCTACGATCTGGGCTCGGGCAGACTGGTACAGCAATGCTTCGGCACGCGGGTGCATTTCTGTGTTTTTCAGGTCGTGAATCACATCGCGAATCTGTTCACCGATCGATGTACCGCCGGGTTCGCGCGTTGCGTATACTTTTCTGCCTTGGTCGGTCAACCAATCGGCCAGAGGTTTTAAATGGCTTGTT
>CAIRYE010000314.1 GCA_903882765.1 uncultured Anaerolineae bacterium | reverse complement strand
GATTCTTTTCCTTCCAGGACTTTGCTACACAATTGAAAAGACACAACCAGCGCTCTAACAATATGCCGATGAGACCTTTGAATTATCGTTCCCCTTTGGTTTTTCTTGCCGCATGTGTCTAATATGTTTGACAAACCTACATTTCGTACACCTTTCCAGGGGTGTTGAGGGGGAATATGGGGAGCCACCTTATTCTGGTTCCTAAAGCGGGATTTTTCTGGATTATTCCGTCCTTTTTCCGTTTCATAAATACTTCTCTGACCTCGAAAATCGTGGACTATTCGAAACACCATACCCTGCCTAAACCATCTTGGATACCCCCCAAAAAAGACCTTGCATTCATTAAGTGGTAATATTACCTGCGATTTTCTAAGTAGAAAGGCTTTTTATGACAACATTTAAAACGACCATAACGAATAAAATTGAATTACCCCAGCGCATCAAGCGATTGGGTGAACTCTCTTACAATCTATGGTGGGTATGGAACCCCACTGCTCAGAGGCTTTTTAATAAGATCGATAACAACCTCTGGGAAAGTGTCAACCACAATCCGTTCCGATTTTTGAAAGAGATCCCCCAAGCAACCCTTATTTCTGCCAGCAAGGATCCAATTTATCTGGAAGTTTACGATCGTGTTTTTGTTCTATACGATGCATATATGGCGCGCAAAGACACATGGTTTGCCACCCAATATCCAAAAGAAACAGGGACGATCGCCTACTTTTCAATGGAATTCGGCCTTCACGAAACCCTGCCGATCTATTCCGGCGGTCTTGGGGTTCTCTCAGGTGATCATCTAAAAGAATCCTCCGATATCGGCCTACCTCTCGTTGGCGTAGGTCTCCTTTATACAGAAGGCTACTTTTCTCAGAAGATAAGCGAGGATGGTTGGCAGGAAGCAATAAATAATCCGATCGATTTCTCAAATTTGCCGCTGAATGTAGTGTTAAATAAAGATGGCAGCGAACTCATGATAGAAGTTGACTTCCCTGATGGCCTTGTGAAGGCTAGAATTTGGGAACTTCGTATCGGTCGCACGCCGCTTTATTTAATGGATACGAATATCGAGGCGAACAACCCTTACATTCGTCAACTTACAACCCGTTTATACTGGTCCGATATCAATCTGCGGATTATGCAAGAGGTTTTACTTGGGGTTGGCGGCGTTCGAGCTTTGCGAGCCTTAGGTTTTGATCCTAGCGCTTGGCATATGAATGAAGGTCACGCCGCATTTATGACCCTTGAACGTGCCAGGGAATTGGTCGTAAAAGGTAAAAAGTTTGAAGACGCGATCGATCTCTGCAAATCGAGCAATATCTTCACAACCCATACCCCTGTGCCAGCTGGTAATGATGAATTCCCTCTCTGGTTGATCGACAAATACCTCTCCAAGTTTTGGCCGCAATTGAACATTTCGCGCGAACAGTTCATTGATTTGGCAAAACACCAACAAAACTGGGGCGAAACATTCTCAATGCCTATCCTGGCCCTGCGGTACTCAGAAGGTAGAAATGCCGTATCTGAACTACACGGCGCGGTAAGCCGCAAGATGTGGAACAGTCTTTGGCCAGAAAAAAGCGAAAAAGATGTTCCTATCACCCATGTTACCAATGGCGTCCATACAGCCACATGGTTAGCCCGGCGAATGCGCGTTTTATACGAAAAATACTTCAGCCCCGATTGGCAAGACCACTTGGATGATCCCGAAATGTGGTCTAAGATCGACCTCATTCCCAACAATGAACTTTGGGCTGTACGAAACCACCTAAAACGGAAATTATCTTTTTACGCCCAAGAGCGTGGCCGTCTTCGTTGGATGAAAGGGTCTTACCACCCTGTTCAGGTGATCGCAAGCGGCGCTATGTTAGATCCATATGTCTTAACTATTGGTTTTGCCCGTCGTTTTGCCACATATAAACGAGCCAGCTTGGCAATGAATGACTTCGAACGATTGCTTGACATCATCAACCAACCCAATAGACCGGTTCAGATATTGTTTTCGGGCAAGGCCCACCCTGCCGATGAGCCAGGTAAGATGTTGATCCAAGAAGTATACAGAGCCGTAAAGAAAGCTGAAAACGGCGGCCGCATCGTCTTCCTCGAGGATTACGACATGAATATCGCACGCTATCTGGTGCAAGGGGTTGATATTTGGATGAATACCCCGAAACGACCAAACGAAGCCAGCGGCACTTCAGGGATGAAAGCTGCCGCCAATGGCGCTCTCAACTTTTCAGTGCTAGATGGTTGGTGGCGCGAGGCCTACAACGGGAAAAATGGTTGGGCGATCGGTCCCGATGCTGAACTTTCGGACAGCGAACAAGATATTGTTGATCGCGAAAGTTTGTATCAGACTTTGGAAAACGAGATCATTCCGTTGTATTACTCCAATCGTGACGCCGGTGATGTTCCCAATAACTGGTTGGAGCGCGTAAAAGAATCACTCAAGACCGTTACGCCGCAATTTAGTATGCGCAGAATGGTGAAAGAGTACACCAAGCGCCTGTATATTCCCGCAATGAAGTAACCCCAAGGGTTTTCTAACAAAAGAGGTTAGGCGTGAATACAGCCTAACCTCTTTTTTGTTATGATTGTTATATAGTTGATGATATTAATTTCTAAAAAGGAGAAATTATGGATTTCTTATTTACTCCCGATGCATGGATCGGAGCACTAACTATTTTCGCGTTACGCTTGGCGGATATGAGCCTTGATACTTTGCGTGTTTTGTTCGTCATGAAAAGCAAAAAAGGGATAGCGTGGGTTCTTGGTTTTTTCCAGTCCTCCATTTTCGTTATCGCGATCACATCTGTGCTCAGTAAGGTTACTGATAACCCGTTGATGCTTATTGGCTATGCCGCTGGGTTTGCCACCGGCAATGTACTCGGTATGTGGATCGAAGAAAAACTTGCCATCGGTCACATTCACATTACCATCACCAGCCCCAAGCTTGGCGTATTGTTGGCGGATGAATTACGCGCAGAAGGCTTTGCTGTGACTGAAATAGCGGCAAGAGGTCGTGATGGGATGGTAAGCATTTTATCGATGAGCGTGCTTCGTAAAACTGTACCAACGGTAGAGGCAATGGTTCACGCCAAAGATCCGGACTCTTTTGTGTTTTCCGAAGAAGTGAGAACCATTCATCGCGGATTCTGGAGATCGTAAATATAATGTTTTCTGAGATTCCAGAAATTGATCCATCAGAATTAGCGCAGAGAATGAATGCGATAAACCCACCTTATCTTTTAGATGTAAGAGAACCGTGGGAGTTGGAACTTGCCAAACTTAGCTCTCCCAATTTGGTAACCTTACCAATGAGCGTTTTAGCGGTCGACCAATTCGAAGCTTTTCCGCCAGAATTTGGTGATAAGAATGTAGAAATAATTGTCATTTGTCACCATGGTGTTCGCTCCGCGAGTGTTACCAAGTGGATGATGCGAGGCGGTTGGCGAAATGTTCTAAGTTTAAAGGGCGGAATCGATGCTTTCGCCACAGAAGTAGATCCTTCCATTGGTTTTTACTAAAATCCTTATTCAACAAAAATGAACCCAGCAGTAACCAGGCCAAGTGTTTCCACTTGGCCATTTGCTTCTATAGAACAGGTTTGATTGAAAGGGAGAACCGAGAGAACTTTTACCAAAGAACCCGGCAGTAAATTTTTCTCGATCAAATACTTCAACAGTTCATGGTTATCCTCGGCATGTTCGTGGATTCTGCGAATAGTAACCACTGAACCAGGCTGGACGCTGACCAATGAACGCCAGCCGCTGACAAATTCATCACAACCAGGCATCGGGTTTCCATGCGGGCAAACTTTAGGATCGCCAAGAATTTCCTCCATTTTTGATTCCAGCAATGGAGTGATTGCATGTTCCAACCCGTGCGCTTCGTCATGAACTTGAGGTAGCGGGACGTTAAAGACCTTGATCAGTAACCACTCGATCAACATATGTCGCCGAGTAACACCGCGGGCCAAAGTCTTTCCTAATTCGGTCAACTGCATACTTTTCCGTCCTCGACCAACCACAAACCCATCACGTTCCATTCTCCTTAGTGTCATGGCGACAGTTGGCGGGGCAACATTTAGCAGTTCCGCCAATCGCGCAGCTACGATCTCACCATGATCACGTTCCATAACAATCATTCTCATTAAATAATCTTCCACAGTGTGAGTAGGTTTTGTGTTCATTTCATTCAGTCCCGGAATTCTTTCTGCTAAATTAGATATAAGTTGTCAAATTATATTGACCGTTCAATATAATTAGTATATACTAACTTTTATATTTACGACTTACTATCACTACAATACAATCTATTAATTTTCTGTGACATTGGAGCAACATGGCATCAAGTTATTTATTATCATTACGCGAGGGTTTAGAAGCCGCCCTTATTATCGGCATTGTTTTAGGCGCGCTACAAAAATTGGACCGAAAGGAACTCAAGACCCATGTTTGGTTCGGAGTTGCGGCCTCGGTGGTCCTTTGCTTAGTGATTTCAATCCTATTAAATATATTGAAAATGGAATTTACAGGCACAAATCAGCAAATATTTGAAGGTTCAACCATGCTGTTGGCCGCCGGTGTGCTAACCTGGATGATCTTTTGGATGACCCGAACCGCCCCAAATTTAAAAAATGAGTTAGAACAAAAAACTCGAAATGTCTTATCAACCAAAACAACCTCTGGCTTATTTTTGGTAGCATTTTTTGCTGTTTTCCGGGAAGGTGTCGAATTATCGCTGTTTCTATTAGCGGTAAATACCGCGTCAAACCCCATCCTCGCCGCCCTTGGCGCATTTCTCGGGCTCGTTTCGGCCGTGATTCTTGGTTGGGCTCTTTTTAGTTCTGCTATCAAGTTAGATATCAAAAAGTTCTTTCAAGTCACAAATTTATTACTCATCGTTATGGCAGCCGGCATGGTGGCATATGGCGTTCACGAACTCAATGAAGCTGGAATTATCCCCGCTATCATAGATCCTCTTTGGGATATCAACTGGCTGATCAGCGATAGCGGAAACGTCGGGTCCATCTTCAAAGCACTTTTCGGGTTTAATGGAAATCCCTCTCTAACAGAAGTAATTTCATATTTGGTCTATTTTGGCACGATCGTGTTTTTTGTTCGAGGTCAATCAACCGCCAAGTCCTCCTGATCTATCAAATATTCTCGAACGGGTTAAATGCCTTTTCGAGAATATTTTATCCATTCTTTCCCCCTCACAACCCTCAAACCTCATAAATACATAGACGGTCGATCCTTTCTTATCAGGTTCTCGACCAACGCGCGAATTCCATATATCTTCACGTGGTATTAAGATAGAATTTAAGAAAATAAAATCAAGTGGAGAAACCGCATGATGAAGATATTGAATTACATTAATGGAAAATGGGTAGAACCAATTGCTTCGGAATTTATCGATGTGATCAACCCAGCAACCGGAACAATCGAAGCAAAAACTCCGGTAGGTGATAAAAGTTCAGTAAAGGATGCTGCTGATGCCGCATCCAAGGCTTTGACAGAGTGGAAGAAGGTACCCGCCCAAGATCGGATCCAATATTTATTTAAATTAAAATTCTTATTAGAAGATAATCTTGAAGAAATCTCCCGCACGATCACCAAAGAATGCGGTAAGACGTTAGATGAAGCAAAGGCGGAAATGCGCAGAGCGATCGAAAATGTAGAGGTAGCTTGCGGCATTCCGATGATGAGCAAAGGTGAGATCAGTGAGGATATCGCCCCCGGCATCGATGAGATGATGCTTCGACAACCTGTAGGTGTTTGCGCCACGGTCGCTCCATTTAATTTCCCAGGCATGATCCCCTTCTGGTATTTGCCCTATGTCTTAGCGCTTGGTAGCACTTACATCATCAAACCATCCGAAAAAGTTCCGATGACTATGATGTTGATTTTCAAACTCATCGACCAATTGAATTTACCCGCAGGTGTGATCAATATGGTTCATGGCACAAAAGATGTGGTTGACGCGATCCTCGATCACCCAGCGATCCGTGCTATTACATTTGTTGGGTCAAGCACCACAGCTCAATATATTTACCGCCGAGCTGCCGAAAATGGAAAGCGCGTTCAGGCCCAAGGCGGGGCAAAAAACCCGGTTATCATCATGCCAGACGCGGATATGGATATGGCAACGAAGATCATCGCTGATTCTGCCTTTGGCTGCGCCGGGCAACGCTGTTTGGCGGTCTCTTGGGCGGTTACGGTTGGCGAAGCCAAAAACGAATTTTTAGAAAGCATTTGTGACGCGGCGAGTTCACGAACCGTTGGATATGGGCTCGAATCCGGCATCCAAATGGGGCCGGTCATCAATGGCGGAAGCAAGCAAAGGATCGAAGAGTTGATCGCCAAAGGCATCAGTCAAGGCGCGGGAATTCCTGTCGATGGTCGTGGAACGAAGATCTCAGGTTTTGAAAGCGGCTCTTTCATTCGCCCAACCATCCTAACAGATGTTCTTCCCGGGAACGAGCTTTCCACCACAGAGATATTTGGCCCAGTTCTAAGCATGATGCACGTTAATACCATTGAAGAAGCCATCCAATTGGCTAACCAAGGTCGCTATGGCAATCAAGCGAGCTTGTTCACAGCCAGTGGATCTGCCGCTCGCAAATTCCGTAATGAAGTAGAAGCAGGGAATATCGGCATCAATATCGGCGTTGCCGCCCCAATGGCTTTCTTTCCTTTTTCAGGATGGAAAGATTCATTCTTCGGTGATATGCACGGTCAAGGAATGGATGCGGTAGAATTCTTCACCCAGAAGAAGGTGGTTGTCGAAAGATGGCCTAAAGATTGGGCAAGAAAATTTTAGGAGATTACCAAAAGCCGCGGAGATACCCCCGCGGCTTTTTATTAGAAAAATTTTTGTTCACACAACAATTGGTTGTCTAAATGAACTTGCCATTTTTATACAACAGATCGCCATCCATGCGAATTTCAGAATCTGTACGCATATCACAGATCATATCCCAATGGATCACGCTCTTATTGGTCGAGCCAGTTTCAGGATAACCTGCCCCTAACGCCATATGGAAGGAACCACCGATCTTTTCATCAAAAAGGATATTTCCAGTAAATTTCGTGATATCAAAATTGGTACCGATCGCGAATTCACCAAGATATCGGGAGCCAGCGTCAGAATCTAACATCTGCAATAAGAATTTTTCGTTCTTCTCCGCAGTTGCTTTTACTACCTTTCCCTCTTCAAATACCAACTCAATGCCTTCTACCGCAACACCGTTGTAGATCGCTGGATAGGTGTACTTCACCCATCCACTAGCGGAGTTTTCTACAGGTCCAGTAAACACCTCGCCATCCGGCATATTCTTATCGCCGCAGCAATTTACAAACGTTCTGCCTTTGGTCGAGATCTTGAGGTCAACATTTGGTCCTTTGAGTTCAAACCATTCATGGCCATTAACTCTCTTCACGATCTCTTCCTGATCGGCCTGAACTTTTTTCCAAAAAGCCACAGGATCAGATTCATTTACATGGCAGGCATTAAAAACAAAGTCCTCGTACTCTTTAAGTGACATCCCCGCCTCTTTGGCATAACCTTCCGTTGGATAAAGAGTGGTGTTCCATTTCAACTCACCCGTTCCACCGCGCCGCATTTGCGTTTCAAGGATCGAGCGCATCGCGCTCTGTCGTTTTCCCAACCTAGCCGGATCTACTTGTCCCAAGGCACGCGGATTCATAGAGGACATGATGCTGATCCGCGATTCAAAATGATCGTAAGCATATTCCAAAAAAGGCGGTTTAAAGTTCAGTTGGTCATCGTTCCCCTTCGTGATCAAGATCTCATTTTGCTCAGGAAACTCCATTAAAACCTGAGGGTGCCCGCCCACTTCAATGATCTTTTTGTATAACTCACGCACAAGAAGCTCTGCCGCGGTTGTAGCGCTGATCAGAACACGATCACCCGGAACAATCTTAGTTGAATACCGTACCAAAACATCTGCGAATCTTTCTACTCTAATATCAGTCATTTTATCTCCTGTAGTTTTTACTACCGTAATTATACCAATTTGGACAAACGAATTCACCTCATTACTAAAACAAAGTGGATTACGTCTTATAATTCAAACCATACTCGAGGAAAAAATTATGAAACAAGTCACTCAAAATATGCGCGATGGAAAAACAACAATTCAAGACATTCCAACCCCCACCCCGCAATTCGGGCAAGCGTTGGTAAAGGTTACCAATTCCTTGGTTTCCGCTGGAACCGAAAGAATGCTGGTTGAGTTTGGCGAAAAAAGTCTGGTAGGAAAAGCCCGATCACGACCGGACTTGGTAAAGCAAGTAGTGGATAAGATCAAACGCGAAGGCTTAGTGGCGACGCTCGAAGCAACTTTCAACCGCTTAGATACCCCTATGCCGCTTGGCTACTCTTCTTCTGGCATCATTCTCTCTCTTGGAGATGGGATGGAAGATTTTAAAGTTGGTCAAAGGGTCGCCTGCTCCGGTGGTGGTTATGCCGTACACGCAGAATACAATTTGGTTCCCAAAAACCTCCTTACCCCCATACCCGATGAAGTAGATCTGGAAAGCGCTGCCTTCACTACCCTCGGCGCGATCGCGCTACATGGATTTAGATTAGCCGAAACCCAAGTTGGCGAAAATGTGGCGGTAATTGGTCTGGGTCTACTTGGTCTTATGACGGTTCAGATCGCCAGCGCTGCCGGTTGCAATGTGTTCGGTATCGATCCTCAGGCAGATCGCGTTGAATTGGCGAAGCAATTTGGCGTTCAAGCTTCCCTTCGCGAGACCACTACAGACTCTGGTGCCTCCTTCACGCGTAATCGTGGTTTTGACGCTGTCGTAATTTGCGCTGATACCACCTCCAACGACCCAATTGAATTAGCTGGCGCACTCGCTCGCGACAAGGCAAAAATTATCGCCACAGGGGCGATCGGGCTAACTATGCCGCGCAAAGTGTATTTCGAAAAAGAACTCTCCTTTATCAACTCGCGGTCTTATGGACCTGGGAGATATGACGCTCATTACGAAGAAAAAGGTAACGACTATCCTATAGGATA
Source organism: uncultured Anaerolineae bacterium (assembly GCA_903882765.1). GTDB lineage: Bacteria > Chloroflexota > Anaerolineae > Anaerolineales > Villigracilaceae > UBA5195. The sequence continues at coordinate 818 of CAIRYE010000314.1, read as the reverse complement.
TGTTCGTTGGACCGAAGGCAGAAATTTTCAAGCCATCATCGACCTTATCGCCGCAAAAAAATTATTGGTCACACCCTTGATCACTCACCGTTTTGAGATAGGTCTTGCGGATAAAGCCTATGAAGTGATCACAGGGAAAACCAATGAGAAGTTCTTGGGTGTCGTTCTTAGCTATTCAAATACCACTTCCCAAATGGGAGAAAAGATCTACTTCAATACACCCAACATCCCGCAACCAACAAATATCAAATTAGGAGTCATAGGCGCTGGATTGTATGCCAACGCTACTCTTCTTCCTGTAATTAAAAAATTAACCGATTATGAATTGATAGGCATCTCCTCCTCCAATGGTTTGAACGCGTCACACGCCGGCAAGAAATTTGGTTTCCATTATGCCTGTACGGGAAAAGAAGAGGTTTTGCAAGATCCAACCATCAATACAGTAGCGATCCTTACTCGCCATAACTCACACTCAAATCTTGTTGTTGAAGCATTACAAAAAGGAAAAAATGTCTTTGTTGAAAAACCGCTAGCATTGAACCAAGCCCAATTAGATCAAGTGATCGAGGCGATCAACTCCGGCGCACGAGGAATCCTAACCGTCGGGTTCAATCGCAGATTCTCTCCTTTAGTTCAAAAACTACGCGCATCTTTTTCCAATCGAACCGAACCGTTTTACATCCACTATCGGGTGAACGCCGGATATTTACCGCTCAACCACTGGACCCATGATCCAGAACTTGGCGGCGGTCGAATCATTGGAGAAGGCTGCCATTTCATCGATTTACTGACAAGTTTGGTAGGAACACCTCCGGTTT
>CAIRYE010000313.1 GCA_903882765.1 uncultured Anaerolineae bacterium | reverse complement strand
TTAGCATTGGATAGAGGGTTAAGCGGCCCGATCATTGAGCCATCCTCCTATTTCTTCAAGACGCCCCCCAAGCAGTTCAATGATAGTATTTGTAAAGACATTACTGAAAAATTCATCAAAGGCGAGTAATTCCATTTGTCCACTACAACAGGCCTGTAACTCAGGCCTGTTTTTATTACCTATGTTATAGGTTAAAATCGATGTTATGAAACCTTATGAACAAAAAAACCTTCCAATTAAAATTGCCAGTGGCGCACTACTCCTTGCTGTTTTAATTTCTTCCTGTTCAGCCGCCACGCCCTCAGCGCCCGCCATTGATATTGACGCGGCGCAAACTCAGGCTGTCGCAACTATCTATGCCGGAATAACCGAAACAGCTATCGCTCTGATACCTGTCACTCCTTCGGTGACCCCGGTTCCTACCCGTGATCCCAACCGCACGCCGCCAACCCTTCCTGGTCAATTTACTACTACCTTGCTCAATCCTTTGGATACACCACACACGTATATTCAAAACCAATGCGAGTATTTGAACAGTAAATGGAACAAGGACAATGCCGCCCCTGGAACCGTTTTGATCCCGATCATGTTTCACTCCATTACCAAAGGGGATGCAACAGCCGATAACGCAATAACCAATGAAAATTTCAAACGGATCATGAATGACCTGCACGAGATGGGTTTTGAGGCTGTTAATATGCAGCAAGCGGCGGATTTTTTATACAAGAATGCCAAGATCCCAAAAAAATCTGTTTTGTTGATCGTGGATGATCGCAAATATCGTGAGTATTTTGATACTACCTTTAAAAAATATCATAACGAATGGGGTTGGGTTGTTATCAACTCGTGGATCAACTTGGATGATTCGATCTATAACTTTGTGATCCAAGAAAATATTGATCTGGAAAATGAAGGTTGGGTGGATCATCAATCCCACGGCACCATTCACAACATCCCAATGTCCAATGATTCGACGGATGAATACTTACAGGGGGAGCTGCAGGGCTCGATGGAAAAGATGCAGAAGGATTATGGCAAGTCGCCTATCGCGATCATTTGGCCGGGTGGCGGATTTGGTGAAAAACCAGTAGCCGCAGCTCAACAATATGGCTATAAGCTTGCATTCACAGTAAATCCTCGCGGTCCATTAATGTTCAACTGGATCCCATTGGCGGATCAGGGCGATGATATGCGCCCCTCCTTTATCCCAGAGGGACAAATCGGGAACCCCTTGTTCACCCTCCCACGATACTGGGATACAGATATTCGAGATCATTTGGATACCATCCGAAATATCAGCAAAGACGCTGAAGCATACGCGATGGGGAATAAAGAAACAGAATTGCAGTATTACGATATTTTATGCGCACCTGAGTTTGGGGATCTACCCCAATAAAATGAACCCTGAACAATGTTTGTTTTGCAAGATCTCGAAAGGTGAAATCAAAGCAACCATCCTATATCAGGATGCTGCTGTTACGGCATTCCGAGATATCCATCCGGTCGCGCCAACTCATGTGCTGATCGTTCCCAACAAACACATTCAATCCATCAATGAAATGGAAGCAGAAGATGAATTGATTTTGGGTCATCTGTTTTTCGTAGCGAAAAAGATCACCCAACAAGAGAACATTGCCGAATCGGGCTACAGGTCGATCATCAACACTGGGGTTCATGGCGGGCAAACTGTATCTCACTTACATCTACACATAATCGGCGGTAAACCACTGCGCGAGCCGATGGGTTAATGGATCCTAAATGATAGAAACCGACAGAATAAAAAATTGGAAAAAAACCAGGTTCATTACCCCTGAAAAACTAGAGGTCGCCAAGATTTTATTGTTAGAGATCCAGGCTGGCAAAGATATTATGCAGGCAGCCAGAGCACGACCAATGCCAGATGGCGGCATCATTAGCAAAGCAGGTTTGGTGGCGGCGTACAACGAGATGGTTGCCAGTGGTGAGATGCAAGCGGATAAAAAACTTCTTGAGCGCATTCGAATGAAGCCTGTGCGCACTCTCTCTGGTGTCACCACAGTAACCGTGCTAACCAAACCCTATCCTTGTCCTGGTAAATGCATCTTCTGCCCCACCGATGTTCGGATGCCAAAATCGTACCTACCCGATGAGCCCGGAGCAATGCGCGCGCTTGACCATCAATTCGACCCTTATACACAGGTTCGCTCGCGCCTCAACGCGCTTGATTCCCTTGGACATCCTACCGATAAGATCGAGTTATTGATCCTTGGTGGAACGTGGAGCGCCTATAAAAAAGATTACCAGGAATGGTTCATTAAGCGGTGTTTTGACGCGATGAATCACTCCTCAGATCAGCAAGAGATGGAAGCCGCCGACTTGGTTACAGCGCAAGCTGAAAATGAGAACGCCATCCATCGCAATGTCGGATTGGTCATTGAAACTAGGCCGGATGAAATTACCCAAGCCGAAATAAAACGCCTCCGCTATCTTGGCGTTACTAAGGTGCAGATGGGTGCCCAAAGCCTAGACGACCAAGTATTGCAAATGAACAAGCGTGGCCACACAGCCGCGCAAACCAAATCCGCTGTGGATTTATTGCGTGCGGCGGGTTTTAAGATCGTCCTTCATTGGATGCCAAATCTTCATGGAGCAACACCTCAATCCGATAGGCTCGACTTTGCGAAGCTTTGGGATGGCTATTGCCCAGATGAATTAAAGATCTACCCCAATCAGTTGTTGGCGAACGCTGAATTGTACGAAGTTTGGCAACGGGGTGAATACCTTCCGTACACCACCCAGCAACTGATCGACCTGATCGTCGATATCAAGCCTACGGTTCCGCGTTATTGCCGCATCAACCGGGTCATTCGCGATATCCCATCCAATAATGTGGTTGAGGGTAATAAGAGAACCAGCCTAAGGCAGGATGTACAAAGCGTTTTAAGTGCCCGAAATCAAAAGTGCGTTTGCATTCGCTGTCGCGAAGTACGATCTGCTAACATTGATAATCAAAATATGTTCTACGAAGACCTCGTATATGAAACAGGGAGCGCTACTGAGCACTTTCTCTCCTTCAATACCACCGATGACAAATTGGCTGGTTTTTTGAGGCTAAGCCTTCCGGCTGATTCGTCCCCCGCGACCGGTATCGACGAATTGACCGGAGCGGCCCTCATCCGTGAGGTTCACGTATACGGACAATCCTTACCCGTTGGCATTGAGAATACTGGTTTTGCCCAACACAGTGGTTTAGGAACAAAATTACTGGAAGCCGCATCTGAAAAAGCAATCGAAATGGGATATAACAAGATCGCCGTGATATCAGCCATAGGTACCCGTAAATATTACATGGACCGTGGGTTTGAACGTGCTGAATATTACCTGATCAAGAAGTTATAATGGACTATTGTGGAAAACATCCCTGTCAATTTTGATAAACTACTGATGCTGTTTTGGACCTTTTTGAAGGTCAATCTGCTTAGCACATCTGGCCCGGCTTCCATTGGTTTGTTGTACAAAGAAGCGGTCGAGGTTGGGAAATTCCTATCCGAACAGCAGTATGTTGAGGCGGTAGGTTTCTCTACCTTATTACCAGGGTCTGATTCGTTACAACTCGCGATGTATGTTGGGTATTCCGTCGCAGGTATTCCCGGTGGTCTTATCGCTATTCTTGGCGCTGTGTTACCTCCAACCGTCTTAATGTTCATTGTTGTTTCGCTCTTGCATCGCATCCGCCGTGAATCGTGGATGTCGAGCTTTATTGAGGGGCTAACCCCCGCGGTGGCGGTATTGATGCTGTTTGTTTCTTATAAGATCTTTATGGGCGGAAATGACTCTTTGCCATGGCAGTCGCTTGCCATTGGGGTCGTCAGCTTAGTTGCCCTTGTTCTAAATGTTCCTGCGCCTTTGGTCATTTTGGTCGCTGGAATAGCGGGGGTATATATTTTCTGATGAATTTTTCTGAAAAGAAACAAATTTGGGCCAAGTTATTTGTGATGTTCTTAAAGGTCAACCTGATGACGACCTCTGGGCCAGCTTCGGTAGGTTTGTTGTACAAAGAATCGGTTGGAACTATTATGACGGAAGCCCAATTTGTTGAAGCTGTTGGGTTATCGAATGTGTTGCCTGGGAGTGAAGCGCTAAAACTGGCGATGTTTGTTGGCTACGCCGCTGATGGCATTGCGGGTGTCATCATCGCGCTGATCGGCGCTATCCTTCCCCCCACCGTGATCATGTTCACTGTTGTCTCAGTTCTTTCGCAATTTCATGGTGAGCAATGGTTAAAAGATTTCGTCAAAGGGATGGCTCCCGCCGTCGGTGTTTTAATCGCCCTTGTATCTTGGCAGATCTTGCGCTCAGATGTTTATAAAGCGATCGGAAAAAAGGCGATCCTGATTGGCGCGCTTGCTTTTGTCGCGTTGTATTTTGACGTACCATCCCCTATGGTTTTATTAGGAGCAGGAATTTTTGGAGTGCTATTGCTACGATGAACTCAAACATTACAATTTTTACCAATGGCTATGATGGAACATGGAACAGCATTCAATTTGGAACCTGGTTGGCCAAGAATTTTTCCAGGCCGATCACTCTGATCGGAGTCATCGAAAGTGATGATGAACATCATCCCGTGGAGGAAATGTTCTCTAGGGCAATCACTTTGTTCAAGGAAACCGGTGTTGAATACCGCCTTGAAATTGAGGATGGCAGCGTTGAACAAGTAGCAAAAAATAGAACTGCCCTGATCACACCTCCTGTCACAGTAGAAGACCCCGAACACATTGTGTTGATCGGCCCTTTTGGTCGAAACCAAGTTAGGAAGATGTTTCTAGGAAAATCCTTTCGCTTTTTTATGGAACTCTTTGGCCAACCTATATGCTATGTGCAGGAGTTCCGGTTGCCCATCAAAAAAATATTGCTTTGTGTCGGTGGGTTAGGATACACCATTCACGCAGAGCCGCTTGTGTTGGAGCTCGCAAAAGCTGAAAACGCGACAGTTACGCTGCTAACAGTAGTGCCGCCGGTCGACCTTGATTATCCCGAGGCGAGGATCATCAAGCAAAATTGGCAACGGTTGCAAGAGACCGATACTGTCATTGGAAGAACTTTGCGACTGGGCTTGGAAATGGCAAAAAACGCGGGTATTACCGCTTTGGTAAAAACTAGGCATGGCAATATCATCGAGGAAATTAAAAATGAAATTAATGAGGGAGATTACGACCTAGTAGTAATGGGGTCACAATTTTCCTCCCATACACTTCGGCAGATCTATGTTCCGAACGTAACCGCCGATATCGCTGAAATATGCAAAACCCCTCTCCTAACCGTTCGTAATCCTCCTGAGGCGGGAGTAGAACCTTAATTCTTAGAGGCTTGCCATTCCTTGATGGTTTTTTTGATGAGATCTCTTGCTTCTTTGTTGGTAATTTGTTCTAGATCTTCAAACTTGTCTGATCCAACACAGTAATAGATCGAATCATCCGGCCGGGTCACTAATTTTATTAGTGTCATTTCTAAACCCGTTCCTACGATCCGTTTGTTGATCTCTTCGTTGATCATTTCAACGAGGGTAAGCGGACGTCTAACCGGTTTTATTGCCGGTTCGCCGAGTAATACCGTTGGGACACTTCCACCTATAGGTGTCTGCCCAACTTCTCCTGTCGCCGCCTGCTCAATCGTCGCCGTTTTTTGTTCTATTGGCTTTTCTACTCCAAGCAGATCGTTTAAAAATGATATAACGCGTGTAAAGTTGGCTTTATCTTCCGCGGAGAGAGCATCTAACGCCTTGATGGGGCGATTCATAAATTCAACAACTAATTTTCCTTGTTCCCCGTTGCTGACTTTTAACAGGACACCATCGTCTTTTATCTTTTTGATCCTCCCTAGTAAGGAACGTGTGAAGCGACTATCGAGTAGCCCTACAATATAGCCACCCAAAACAGCAACGACAATGAGGATGATAATGGATAGATTGTTCATAATTACCTCTGACAAATTGAACAAAAATGGGTACCGCGTGAACTTACTCTGATCTTTGAGATTTTATTTCCGCAAACTCGGCATTCTAAATTCTCACGCTGATAAACGTTGAAGTTGTTTTGAAAATTTCCACCTCTGTAAACCCAGTCAAAACTTGCTCCGTTTTGCGCTATTCCCTCTTTTAATACAAAAATGATCGATCGATGTAGCTGTTCGATCTGTTGATCATTTAATTCGCTGGTGCGGTTGGTTGGGCGAATGCCCGCTAAAAACAAAGCTTCATCGGTATAGATGTTGCCCATGCCCGCGATCATGTTTTGGTCGAGTAAAAACGCCTTTATGTTCTTTTGAGATGTGCGAAGGATCTGATGAAATAGGGGAAGGGTAAAAGCTTCGTCCAGAGGTTCTGGCCCGAGATCTCCGGTAACAAATTCTGGGTCTGGTACTAACCAAACTCTTCCAAACTTCCGAGTGTCATTAAAAACAAGGGATATTCCTCTGGACAAGGAAAGTATCAACCTGTCGTGTTTTGCGGGGGTATAGGAGTTCTCTTTAATCAAAAGATCCCCGCTCATTCTTAGGTGAATAAGCAGAGAATCCATGGTGAGTTTCAAAACAATAAATTTTCCGCGCCGATTGACCTCTAAGATGGATTGCCCGACGATCTTTTGGCTAAATTCGCTTACAGAGGGCAGTGCCACCGTTTTCGACCAAAGTACATTACACCCCAGTACGGTTGTTTGTTCAACCTGGGCTCTTATGGATCTGCGAATGGTCTCGACTTCTGGTAATTCAGGCATTATTCATTGAACATCTCACCCACGCTGCGGCCTTCATGGGCCCGCAAGATCACTTCCCCAACGAGGGGGGCGATGGTAAGGATGGTCAAGCGATCTTGTAAAAGAGCTGCTTTTTCAGCAGGGATCGGGACGGTATCGGTAGTAATAAATTG
>CAIRYE010000312.1 GCA_903882765.1 uncultured Anaerolineae bacterium | reverse complement strand
GAAGAGATAATGGTGTTGAACTCGAATTGCTCAAAATTGCGAGTAACGCGTTTGAGCGTTTGGTGGGTCTTACGGCTAAGGGCTCGGAGCGCTTCTGGCGTGGGGCTGCCCTTGCTCTCGTCATCGGTAAACAGCATCCAAGTGCGTCGGATCCAGCGGGCTGAGCCTTCAATGCCCTTGCTATCCCACGGAGCGCCCATTTCCCAACGAGCAAAGAACATAAGGTAAGCGCGCACAGTATCTGCGCCATATCTGTCAACTAGCAGGTCCGGCGCGATGACGTTGCCGCGGCTCTTGCTCATCTTCTCGTTATCTTCGCCCAACACCATACCTTGATTACGGATCTGTACCCAAGGTTCTTTCCCTTTGGTTAGCCCAATATCGCGGAAGGCTTTGTGGAAGAACCGGGTGTAGAGCAAGTGCATGGTAGCGTGTTCAATGCCGCCTGTGTAGGTATCAACCGGCATCCAGTAGTCGTACTCTTCTTGGTTGAAGGGACCTTTATCGTATTTCGGGCTGAGATAGCGCATATGGTACCAAGAGGAACACATGAACGTATCCATGGTATCTGTTTCGCGGGTGGCGGGGCCGGCGCACACTGGGCAGGTGGTTTTGCTCCAGGTGGGGTGCAGCTTTAGCGGGCTTTCGCCGGTGGGCTTCCATTCCACATCCTCGGGCAGGGTCACTGGCAGCTGGTCTTCAGGCACTGGGTTCCAGCCGTCTTTTTCGCAGTAGATCATGGGGATTGGCGAGCCCCAATAGCGCTGGCGGCTGATCAGCCAGTCGCGGTAGCGATAGTTCACTGTTTCTTTACCAACGCCTTTTTTTTCAATATGGTCGATCACGGCGGCGATGCTGGGGTTCTTGCGCCCCTTTTCGGTGTTCACTGGTGTACCGTTGAACTCGCCGCTGTTGATCATTACGCCCTCACCAATGAAGGCTGTCTCCCACTCCTCAATCGGCAGAGCCTGGGTGGTTGGTGTGCCAATGACGGGGATGATCTTGAGATCGAACTTGCGGGCAAAGGAAAAATCGCGCTCGTCGTGGGCGGGGACGGCCATAATAGCGCCGGTGCCATAGCTCATCAACACGTAATCGGCGATCCATATAGGTACTTTAGCGCCGTTTACAGGGTTAATGGCGTAGCCGCCGGTGAATACACCGGTCTTCTCTTTATCCAAGGAGCCGCGTTGAATATCGCTTTGGCGTGAGGCGGCCAGTTTGTACTCGGCAACTTCAGCTTTCTTTTCAGCGATAGTTAATTTCTCTACCAGTGGGTGTTCTGGTGATATGACCATAAAGGTTGCTCCCCACAGGGTATCGGGGCGAGTGGTAAAGACTTCGATCGGGTCGCCGGCTTCGGTGTGGAACACTACGCTAGCGCCTTCCGAGCGGTCGATCCAGTTGGTTTGAAGAGTTCGCAATCGCTCTGGCCAATCGGTACCTTCAAAATTCAAGAGCTCATCGGCATACTGTGTGCTTTTAAAGAACCACTGGCTCAGATCCTTTTTGATCACAGGCGTGCTGCAGCGCTCACAATGTCGGTCATCTCCCCACACCTGCTCTCGGGCAAGGGTGGTGTTACACTTGGGGCAAAAATCTACCGGCGAAAGCTTGCGGTAGGCAAGCCCGTTTTTATAGAGTTGGATGAAGAACCATTCGCTCCATTTGTAATATTCCGGTTCACAGCTTACCATTTCGCGGCGCCAGTCAAACATAGCGCCCATCGAGCGCAGCTGTTTGCGCATGCGCTGGATGTTCTCGCGGGTGCGAACCATGGGGTGAATACCGCTCTTGATGGCGGCGTTCTCGGCGGGCAGGCCAAAGGCATCAAAACCCATTGGGAAGAGCACGTTATAGCCCTTCATCCGCATATAGCGGGCGCGGGCATCCGATGGAGTCATGGCGTACCAGTGGCCGATGTGCAGGTCTCCGCTGGGGTAGGGCAGCATGGTAAGCGCGTAATGCTTGGGTTTATTGGGATCAATGTTGGCGTTGTAAAGGCCGGTTGCTTCCCACTTGGCTTGCCATTTTTTTTCAATATCTTCAAATTCGTAGGGTTTCGTCATTTTCTTACCTCATAAAAAGATTCTTGCGCTAAAAATAAAAACACCTTCGCCCAATAACAGGGACGAAGGTGAAGCTCCGCGGTACCACCCAGTTTGCCGCCAAGGCGGCCACTCGAAATGCGATAACGGGCAAAACCGGCGCTGGCTACTTGAGTTCACCAGGGCAAATCCCTTGCGGGGTGGGGGCGAGTTCGGTCTTATTGGGCTTCCGTGTGCCCTTCTTAGTTTTGCACCACAACAACCAAGTCTCTAACGGACGACCTACTACTCCACCGTAATTATTCTTATTATATCACCAATAAAAAAGCAGGTCTCGCAAGACCTGCTTCTGTGTGGACCCAGAGGGATTCGAACCCTCGGCCTCCTCAATGCCATTGAGGCGCGCTCCCAGCTGCGCTATGGGCCCATCTGAGACTTGAATTATACACAGATTCATAAATTCGTCAATCTATGTAGGGGGGGTATTTTGTCGGTTTGAACCAAAAATTAATTGCAATATTGAACTGAATAAGTACTTCCTTTAATCTCAGGTAGCCCTTTGTAAGAGTCTACGTATCCCGAGATGATTAGGCATGAACCATCCAAATAAGACAGGTCTTCTTCCCAAGCAACAAAGATGAAATGGTGTGAACCGTAAGGAGCATCGTTGCAGAAGGTTGGTGAACCGCTTACACTGGGTTGATAAGAACAATAAGCCGGTTTCAAGTAGCAGGTGGTGTTGGTACCAATAACTGCCTGAGAACAAGGAGAAATACTGGGTTTCGATGTTGGTGGAATGCGCGTCCTCGTGGGAGGGATAGGAGTTTTAGAAGGAATAATACGAGTAAATGTAGGAGAAATCTTAGTAGATGTTATTTGGATAAAGG
>CAIRYE010000311.1 GCA_903882765.1 uncultured Anaerolineae bacterium | reverse complement strand
GTCAATGCCAATGGCGGTAACCAACCCTTTGAGGTCTTCGTCAACACTTCCAAGGCTGGTTCAGATACCGCAGCGGTATCTGAAGCGATCGGTCGGCTGATCTCTTACATTTTGCGATTAGCCTCTCCAATCGCGCCTATCGACAGGCTTCGAGAAGTTGTTACTCAGCTAACTGGAATCGGCGGCGGTAGATCTCTCGGTTTTGGAGCTCATCGAGTTCGTTCTTTGCCCGATGGTGTTGGCCAAGTTTTGAGTGAATACCTACGCACATGGGAAGAATCTCCTACCTCCCGTGAAAACGAAGGCACGGACAATGAGAAGAAGATCATTTTAGGCTTACCCAATCGGGATTCCGGCATTACAGTCCCCAAAATGGCATTTGGCGATCTTTGCCCCGAGTGCGGAGAAGCCGCGGTAGTCAACGAAGAGGGTTGTCGCAAATGCTATGCTTGCGGTTTTAGCGAGTGCTAAACTCAAAAGAGTAGTTGTTATTCGATGGGCTGCCTTGGTAGGCAGCCCATTTTTATTAACGTCAATTCCTCCGTTGTGGCATAATTAGCAATGAAAACCAAAATGAACCCAACCCGCGAACCTACCATAGATGAGATCAAGACATTGCTAAACTTCCTGCCTGTATTTAACATCGCAAATTACGATCCGATAAAGGAATGGGTGGGGGGCAGAGATTCAAGTAATTCCTTCACGCTACCATACCCAATGTATCAAACCGAGGTAGAGCAATTTTTTGAGCTTGCGTCACAAGAACAATGGTGTGATTACGACTATAACATCACGTTGATCTCGGATAAGATCAAAGCTATCAAAGCCCTCGAGTCAGCTACTATCCCGGAGATCAAGGCGATGTTGACCTTTTGCGTACGAGGCGAGCGGTTTTCCGATGGCCATCGGGCAGCTATGATCGAACAAGGTGTGATAACCAAGCTATTAATTCTCCTTTCAAAACATCTTCCTTGATCGACCCTTTATCAAGGGAAAAAGGTGTACTTATTTTTTTACGCTATCTCATATAGCCTTAGTTGGGTGATAGAATTTACCCAATAACTCGAATGAAACGAAGGACAATGCAGTGATCAAGATTTTTACCCCGGAAGAAGCCAAAAAGACCATCCTAAAACGCATCCCTCCTGATGAGATCAAAGTTACCGAAGGGATGCTTGACCGCATTGAAAGCACCTTTGGTGAAAGAATTAATCCCGAAGAGGCGGTACGTCGTATCATTCGCGATGTTCGCGACCAGGGGGATGATGCTCTACTACGCTGGAGCAATTCTCTAGATGGTTTCCCCCCTGACCAACTGATAAGAGTGCCGATCGAAGACATTGAAAAATCGAAACAAGAAATCGATCCGGCAGAATTGGAAGCGCTCAAAGTTGCCGCGGAACGCGTACGAAGTTTTTATGAAAAGCAACCTACTCATTCATGGTTTACCAACGATTTGGGCGGCACCCTTGGACAGTTCATACGCCCTCATCAGCGAGTTGGTGTTTACGTTCCAGGTGGTACCGC
>CAIRYE010000310.1 GCA_903882765.1 uncultured Anaerolineae bacterium | reverse complement strand
TCTATCCATTGAGCTACGAAGGCATAAGCAACGATTATACCATTTTTATTCACAAAACTTGGAATTATTTGCGGTTTTTTCAAAAAATAGTATGTCTTTTTCTGTCTAATGCGCTAGGATCCTTAATTGGTGAATCCATCCAATTTGCTGGAATGGAAATTGGATGGATTCACACCAGTAAACAACATTGAACCAATAAATTTCTATATTTCAGTTTTCGAGCTGAATTACTACTAATTCTCCGATTAATATGCGCATAGGTAATAATTATTTCAAATATTCGAACCACACCGATGCCTTATGTAGAAACCTAGGGCATCGGGCAATTAATCGATGAATTATTTCAATCCATCGATTTAATATGATCAATAAATATGCTCAATGATTCCGGATAATTCTTTCGACCTAATCCCACGCGAAAATGGTCGTTAGGGAAATGGAATAATTTCCCGGGAACGATCATCAACCCTTTTTCTGTTATCAAAGATTCACAAAGTTGATCCATAGGCTTTTTCCCTTTCCACTTAGGAAAAGCAATCGATCCAGCCTTCGGCGCGATCCAATCCACTAGGTGAGGGACTTGGGCAAAATATTTTTTGCTATGCTCTATGTTATGGCGAAGAATTTCTAAATTACGTTCAATTATACCGTCTGCATTTTCCAAAGCCATAATCGCAAGGATCTCGGATGGAGCGGAATTACAGATGGTGGTGTAATCTTTGTATTCCAATAATTGGTCCAGCAATTTTGTATTTTTTGAGGTAAGCCAGCCAACCCTAAGCCCAGGTAACGCAAAAGACTTCGATAGCCCAGAAAGGGCAATGCCGTTTTCGTAGATCTCACTGATAGATGGGAGGCGATCTTCTATTCGGAATTCAAGCAAGCGGTACATCTCATCTGAAAAGATGGTGATGCCGTGTTTCTGGGCGATTTGAACTATTTCTTCGAGTTCTTTTTTGGTTGGACTAAACCCGGTTGGATTATTTGGAAAGTTGATGATGATCAATTTGGTATTCTTTTTGATCAACGATTCTAGTTGAGGAATATCAATTGCCCACTCGCCCTCGTGCAAGACTAATTGCCACAGCGATAGCTCGCAGCCAAGCGATTCGACGATGCTGTGTAAGGATTGGTAGGTCGGCGAAATGGCAATTACATGGTCCTTCGGGTTCACCAAATTTTGCATCGCGATAAAGATCAATTCCTCCGGAACCGCTACGAGGACTTGTTCAACTGTTGTTTCACTATAAAGGGATGCTATACCTTGGCGTAATAACGGGTGACCAGCCGATTCGGTGTAATTGAGTTTTAGGTTGTTCCAAAGGTCTAAGCTCTGCGGTGATGCCATCGCGATCAATTCCTGAATATAGAGGCCTTCGCAATCGGAGGCGCTCATGAGGTGTTCGATCTTGAATTCGTACTTGGCAAAATATCGCTCTAGTTCAAAAGGCTGGATCTTCATAAGATCATTACTCTCCTGGAGTGCTGATTGTGCAGTTGGATGGTTGGTCTAAAAATACATAACAAATGGCGAAAACACCATTGGTTTCAAGCAGTATTTTAGTTTGGTCAAAGGTTTCATTGACCGAGAATAGGTACAGTTTTCTTTGATCAGTTAGGTTTTCTTTTACGGTATTTAAAGCGCTGAGATGGAGGGCTCGGGTTGTTTCTTTGGCGATCACTTGACCATCGTGTTCGGTGACGTAGATAATTATTTCATCTAAAGCCACCACTGATTTGCGAATATTGGTGTTGGCGAACGAGTCCACTATCCCACCGATCAGGCCAGCAAAGATGGAGCATATTAGCAACGCGATCATCAATTGGCCAGCGGAGAGTGAGTAATAAGCAGATTCTACCAAACTGTTTTCGAGTAATCCAATGATCAAAAAACTGATGGCGGAATAGAATATGGCGAAAAATAAAATGAGGCTATAGCTTTCATTCCACCCAAATTCCAACCAGCCGTTGAGGTTTGGGTTAGTAAAATTTACATAATTCGGAAATAAATACAAGGGTAAAACGATCGCTAAAGCGCCAGAAAATATCCCCGCGATGACCCACAGGATAGAACTGGTGAGCGTGCTATTAGACCGAACCGCGTAATATCCTGTAAGCGCAGTGATAACTGTTACCACTAGCACACCAACTGTAAAGGTAAACCAAGGTGTAGCAAAATGATGAGTGGCAAGAATGGCAGCGTTATACCCCCATGCCAATAGTGAGAAAACCAATCCAGCGACGGTGCCGTAGATGGCACCGTAAAGCAATTTTTTCTTAGGTATTTGGTTCATTTATTCCTCAAACTTATCTAGACCCTCACGCATCGCGTATAAGGCTGCCTGAGTCCTATTATCTAAATGAAGCTTACTTAGTATGTTGCCAACATATTTGGCTATGGTTCTTTCGTGAACAAAAAGTTTTTCGGCGATCTCAGAATTCTTCAAGCCCTTTGAGATTAAAGCCAAAGTTTGTTTTTCGCGGTCTGTCAGTTGCTGTTGTTGATCCTCGGGTTCTAGTGGCGCTGGCGGGTTCATCTCAGTGATCACATCCCTAGTGATCGATGGATCGATATAAGATTGCCCTGTTGCCACCGTGCGAATTGCATGAAGGTGTTGATCCCAGTCTGAGTTTTTGAGTAAGTAGCCTATTGCCCCTGATTTTATGGCGCGAAAGACCTTGTCCGCATCGGATGAGCTGGTTAGCACCAAAATCTTCGAGGATGGTGAAACCTCCCGAATTTTTTCGATGGAGGCGAAGCCATCCATGGAAGGCATAATTGGATCAAGCAAAACTACATCCGGTTTTTCCTGTTTGCATATTACGATCGCTTCAATGCCATCCTTGGCTTGGCCTATGATTTTAATATCAGATTGGTACGATAGGATCGAAACCAATCCTTCACGCACGACCGTCTGATCATCTACAACTACAATACGTAAGATTTTCATCTTTCTCCCTCGTTTTCGAGCATATTAAATCGAAGCATATATTTTCCACATTTCAAGATCTTCAGGTGTCAACAAGAGAAGTTTCCGAAGGTGTTTTTTCGCGGCGCTCATATTCCCTCGTTCTTTTTCAATCAGAAAAAGAGAATGAAAAACATGAGCTGTTTTATACCCAGCCTTGATAGAAACCTCGGCTACGTTTTTTGCTTTGACCTTTTCTCCCGCTTGCATATATAGAGAGATCAACGATTCAAAGTTTTCCTTCGATTTGTACCTGTTCGCAAGCGCATTTTCCAACACAATGATAGCTTTTTGTTTTTCCCCTACCTCTACGAAAGCTAAAGCCACAGAATTGCGTATGGCAGCTGAGAGGACTTCTGGATGGATCAGCTTGCAGTAATTTTCTATGATCGCCAGGAATTTTTTTTGGCGTTGGTGGATCAAGTTTTGTATGAGGAGAATATGATCCGAAGCCTGAGGGATTTGTTCAATCAATTCGTTTCCAAATGCGATCAGGTCATCACTTTTTTCAGAGGTAATTCCTGAATGGAGGTAGGCCGCGGTTCGAATCAGGAAATTATTTAAAGGGGATTCAGATATTCGCATTTCAGAAAATTTATTATCGATCTCAATCATAGGTAAAAATGGATCAGCTGAAATGCTTTCCAAATACAAGTTCTCTACAGCGTTGGTTATGATACGTTCCTTCTCGATCTTGGTTTTCAAAGGTGGTAGTTCAAAGGAGCGATGGCGAAAGACCCAAAAATCGAGGGCGTTGGTCGGTAATTTTATTGATTCCGTTCTATTCAAGCAGAAGATCGCCTTAACCTTATCCTCAATTAGCAATTCTCTGCGAATATTTAAAGCCTTGTAGGCATGCCCAATTTCCATTCCACCGCCATTATCTAGGCTGGTGATGATAAATACCTTTTTATCCCGGTCGGGTTCAGCCCTCAGTAGGAGTGGGATGTCGTAGGTTTCTGGAGTAACTGGAACAAAAACCGCTTCCAACCCCAGGATATTTATCGAAGCGACTAGTTGGTAAATAAACAATCTGAATTGCATCAAATCATCGTACGCAAGAAGTAGAAGAGAGGGTCTATCCCAATGGATGGCCATTTCTACTTCTTCAGTAAAGGTTTTCAATATTTCTTTTGTTTTCGTCATCTCTATTTATGGTCATTAATGACCATATCTCTATGGTCAATTATACTACACCGAGGGGCGTCAAATTACCACCCAAATCTTAAAAAAATGGGCATAAATGGCGCACAAATTTGTCGCATAAAACCTTACATTTAGGATATTGCAAAACTCTCCAAAAAAGTAAACTTTGAGTACGAAATAAGAAAAAGGAGAGCAATTTGTTCATCGGAACCGCGACAACCACATTAGTAAACGAGAATAACCTGAACATTCCAGAAAGTTTTTCTGTGGATGGTCTTTTTGATCTTGTGGTCACATCTGGTTTCGAGAAAAATTTGCTCCTCGTTCCACAATCAACTTTTGTTTCATTACAAAATTCCATCAAGAGTTTGAATTTACTCGATCCAGGCGTGCGATTACTCAACCGTTTGTTCCTGGGAAGAGCCTCCATCCTACAAGTAAATTCAACAAAACAGATCTCCATCCCTCAAGGCTTGTTGGACTTTGCTGAAATTTCCGCAAAAGTGGTTGTTGTTGGCCAAGGCGCTTTCCTCGAACTATGGTCTGAGGATAACTGGAAAAAACAGGCTATCGTTCTGGATAGCGGCGATATCAGCTTCAACGATACCATTTCATTAACTTTAGAAAGATAAACGGCAGATCAATGGGTAACTTCGATTACATTCGCGCAAAAGATTTTGACCGGGCATGGCTCAACTTTGAGCTCGATCTTCCATTAGAGACCAGCGCTGATGGCAAAGCTAATCCTTTTTACATTACCCGACCAGGCGATCCTATCGATGAATTGATCGATGCTCTCCTATCCCCCTTTTACAAACCCCCTAAGTTTTTCTTCTCCGGACACCGTGGATGCGGAAAATCAACCGAACTTCTTCACCTAATGGCGAATCCACAGATCCGCGAAAAATATTGGCCCATCAACTTTAGCATTCGTGACGAAGCCGATATCATCGATCTCGATTTCCGTGATGTTCTTTTAGCCATTGGCGGTCGTATGTTCCGGGATTACCGCAAGCAAGGTGGTGTGTTACCCGCTAAGTTGATGAAAGATCTGGACAGTTGGAGAGGGCGCGTAGAAGAAGAAGTGACCACAGTTAAGTCTGGCAAAGTAGCCGGCGTTGAAGTTGGAGCAGGATTGGAAGCCTTTTTTGCCAACGCTAGTATGAAAATGCGTTTGGAACCAACAACCCGAACTCTCATCCGCCAAGTTATTGATAAAAACGTTACCGGTCTGATCGATGTGATCAACAGCATCGCCGCCGCAGTAAAACTAAAAGATGGTCGAATTCCTCTTATTCTGATCGACGATCTGGATAAACCGAGTTTACAAGAAGCTAAGTCCATTTTTCAGGAACGACGCGAGATCATGATGCAACCCAATTGCGCCATTGTCTACACCGTTTCGAGCGCTTTGTTTTACAGCAAAGAATTCGACGCCATTCGCGATCAGGCATTGTTCCTGCCAAATGTCATGCTTCACCCTCATCGCTCACAAGATAAGTATGTAAAAGAAGGATACGAAACCTTGAAGAAATTTGTATCCGTTCGTATGGATACGCGTTTGATCGAGCCGCAAGCTTTGATGCAAGCCATCACTTATAGCGGTGGCGTCTTTCGTGAAATGGCAAGAATTATGCGCACCTCCATTGGCCGAGCGAGACGCCGAAATGCCGCCCAGATCGAAAAAGTGGATGTTGAATGGGCTGCCACCGAGATCCGCAATGAATACCGCCGCATCTTAGAAAAAGAAGATATGGCGATCCTGAAAAACTTCCACGAACATAATCACATGGAGTACAGCGATCGGATTCGTCCTCTTCTCCAACTCCTCGCGCTTTTAGAATATAAAAATGGCGAAAATTGGTTTGATGTTCACCCAGTTCTAAAATCGGTGCTATATGAATAAAAATTCAAATGTTTACGATATGGATTCTGTTGAAATAATCATCACCACTCTTCGTGAAGAGATCGAATTGGCGTTCCGATGGAATCGCCCTTCTATCATCTTCGCCATCTATAACAACGTCACCTCCCGAAAAACTGCTCAAACCCAAATCGTAGCTGAGCTGTTGAAGTCAGAGATCGATCAGATCATTTACCAGGTTGAATATGACATCAACAATGAATTCACTGCCCTTATCGAGCGCATTTCTGGTACAAAGACGATCCTTTCCATTGATCCACTCAACAGTGGAACCAGTGATAGCCAAGTAGAAAAACTAATCGCGGTTTTGGATTCACATAAGAATCGCATTATCGATAACCGAATCAAAATGATCGTTTGGTTAACCGCGGATGAATCCATTTTATTTGCCCATATGGCCCCCGATCTTTGGTCCTCACGCCACCGAGTGATTGAATTAGGTTCACCCAGCGAAACCAAACAATCTGTAGCGATCTTCGCGGACAACGTAGTGGATGAAGAAATTGAGGTAATTTACAACTTCAATGATCCTTTATCTTCGATCGATCCTGAAATTGAGAATCACCTGGCGATGGCTGTTGGCGCTTGGCGTATGAAGGATCTTACCAAAGCTGAATCATTTATTAATAACGCGATGTCCATCGCTCGATCGAACAAAAGTAAAACCTCACTATTGGTCTGCCTAATGGCGAAGCATTTTATTGCTACCGAAAAAGGCGCTAAGAGTGAAGCGGCAGATTTATTAAAAGAAATCCGAGATCTTGAAAGCAGCTCAAAGAATCTTTTCGTAAAAACCATTACCTCCACGCTAATGTCTGAATCCCTTGTTCAGAAATTTCCAGTGGATGCCCAATCCGTCATCATCTCCACTGCCCGCGAACTTCGCAGCCAGAACAAAGATTTTGAGGCGATCGGAGCTTTGGTTGATTTCGCGAACGGGAATGGGTCAGCTAACCTTGTTTGGCTTGAACTTGGCGATATCTATGCTGAACTGAACATCTTTGATAAAGCGGTTGTTTCCTACGAAAAAATTACTGAAGGAACCATTGACCAGAATATGGTCACCAAGAAGATGGCTGATTGCCTCTGCAAGATCGGCGAATTTGAGCGTGCTATTGAGCTTTATAAGAAATTGATCCGCTCTTCAACTGAAGAGAATGAAGTTCAAGAGGCTTGGAATAATATCGGAGATATTTACCGAAAGACAAGTGGTTTTGATAACGCGATAGCGGCTTATTCAATGGCTGATCAGGCGAAAACAAGTATCAATAGGTATGAATCTGAACTAAATAATCGTCAATCCATCGATTCGAGCAAGCTCACTCCAGAGATGTGGAACGAGATCGGGAACATTTTTGTTCGCACCAATGATCTTGTAGAAGCTGAAAGTGCTTACTCGAAGGCTATCGAATTGTGCCCAGATAATGCCGTAGCAGTTGGAAACCTTGGGATTTTGTATTCAACCCTTGGCAAACGCGATCAGGCAATGAACTACCTTCTCAAGGGTATTGAATTATTCGAGCGGCCAACCGAAAAAAGCTCCTTGTGGAATTTGGTCGGCGACCAGTACCGATTGATCGGCAAATATACAGAGGCGATCACTGCTTACACCACCGCCGATGAACTGGTAAAGAATTCACCAGATGGCAACTTATCCGTCAACTTCAATCAACTTTTTTCTAGCATTTCGCAATCAGTGAGGTAAAAATGAAAAAAATTCAATTACTCGAAACTCTTGGCAATACCCTCGTAATGAGTGGTCAGATCGATCAAGCTATTGAAGTATATAGTGATATCGTAACGAACGAGCCAAAAAATACCTCTGGCAGCGTTATGCTCGCTGATCTGTTTACCGAAAAACAAGACCTCGACTCCGCTATTTCAACAATTCGCAGTGCTATCTCATTCGCTAGCAACATCAAGGTTGAGATGGAACTTTGGACCAAACTTGGAAACCTGTACATCGCAAATAACGACCACGCGAAGGCCATCAAGGTTTTCCAAAAAGCGGGTGAATTGGCCAATGGTATGAGTGATCAGACCCAGGAAAGCACCTCTGCGGAAATTGAGAACAACCCTGTCGCTCAGTTGACCGAAGATAGCCCCCATATCTGGAATGAACTCGGCTTGATCTTGTTCAAGGTTGGTTCATACGACGATGCAGCTGATGCTTACCTCAATGGTCTAAAACTTGACTCCACCCTTCCATTCCTTCATATGAACTTAGCGCAAGTATATGTCAACCAAGGCAAGCTTGATGAAGCTGTGGCTGAATTCGATACCTTGCTGAATTTAGTTGAGACCAACGAAGAAAAAAGTAACATATGGACACGGATCTCATCCTGCTACAAACTGCAAGGTGATACTGAAAAAGTAGAAATCACCAACCGGATCATCTCAGCGATTGCCAAAACCGCCAATTCGCGATCTTCCAGCTACATGAACCTAACCACGGACCGAATTGAAACAGCCGTTACCGCTCAGCTGGTCAATCTCGATGAATTGGTTCGCTCTGTGCGAAACCATGGTGTTATCCAGCCATTGATCGTTTCGCAAATTAATAATTCCGATAAATTTCAATTGATCGCTGGCAATCGACGTTTGGCGGCTGCCAAATTAGCTGGGCTCAGTGAAGTACCCGTAATTGTACGAAATGTTAGCGAAGTGGAATCCATCGAGCTTTCTCTTCACGAGAATCTTCATAATTCGATCAAAGGTTCAGAAGAATTGGCGACCAACTTCCAAAAATTAGCCACCGATTTTGATTACAGCATCGAAGAGATCGCTCAGCGCATTGGCGTAAGCTCCTTCTCTGTAGCGAATAGCCTCAAAGCTCCCTCTTACAATCGGCCGGCTCGCGAAGTTTCAATGGAAGACCGCTCCTTAGAAAAAGACCTGATCATGAAGATGATCGGCCGCCTCGGAGATTCAGAAACTGTAGAAGAAGCTATTTGCGAATCCTTTATTTCAGATGCCCCGATCGCGATCGACATTCGAAGCGAAGAAGCTGGGCTTTGGTATATGGAAACGAATATGCCTGTGATGAGTGAAGCACTGCCGACTACGAAACATACCGGCCTATTTGCCCGCGCTGCCCAAATGTTAAGCCATAATCCTCACCCTGCTAAGCTTGTCGCTTAACGGTTACAGAACCTAAATTAAGGAGAAATATCATGGAAAATACACAAACCTGGATTGAATTAGGAAATTTATACCGAAAACTTAATTTAGCTGGCAAAGCGCTCGAAGTATTCGAAAACTTATTTAGCCAGGGTGATACCTCGCCTGAATTACTAAGCAACCTTTTCGAAGTTTCCATCGAGTGCGATAAAGCGGAT
>CAIRYE010000309.1 GCA_903882765.1 uncultured Anaerolineae bacterium | reverse complement strand
TTGGATCGAACGGTCTGAAGATAAGATCGTTGATGTTCGTATCTCGATCGGTCCGGCTGGCCCTGTTCCGTTTAGGGCGGTAAAGACAGAGGAAATGCTCAAGGGTATGGTCTTCAACGGTGACGCGATCGCGAAAGCGCAGCAATCCATCCTATCCGAAGCAAAATTCCGAACCAGCGCTCGCAGAGCAACTTCAGAATACCGCCAACAATTGGTTACCGAGTTATTTAAAAATACCATCCTCCAGGCCTGGAAACGGACCTTTTAATTAGGAATTCATGATCATGGAAAATAAATTAATCACATTAAATGTTAATGGCAAGACCTATCAGCTTCCACGCATCCCTGGCGAAACCCTCTCAGACCTACTGCGCTTACGATTAAAACTAACCGGCACAAAGATCGCCTGCGAAGAATCAGAGTGCGGCGCTTGTACCGTTATTATGAATGGTGAATCGGTGCTTTCTTGTTCCACCCCCTCCGAAAAAGCCAATGGCAAATTCATTACCACGATCGAAGGACTTGCCAAAGAAGAGAATGGAAAAACTGTTCTCCACCCACTGCAAGAAACCTTCATCAATAACGGCGCCGTCCAATGCGGTTTCTGCATCCCTGGCCAGATCATGACCGCCTATGGTTTACTACAACGCGAAGCCAACCCAACCTCAGCGGATATTCATCACGCGCTAAAAGATACACTCTGCCGTTGCGCAGGTTACCCAACCATCGAGCGCTCCATCCTAGAAGCAGCTGAAAGCCTCAGAAATAACCGTGCCGTCGAAAAAATGGCGAATACCAGCAACGATGGCACTCATAAAGTCGTTGGCACAGCCCAAGCCCGCCCCGATTCCGTTGAAAAAGTGACAGGCATGGCGATCTATTCCGATGACCTTGTCTTTGACGATATGGTTTTTGGCGCTGTACGCCGGGCACTAGTCCCCCATGCTTTTGTACGTTCCATCAATATCGAAAAAGCCAAGGCGTTACCCGGAGTTCTCTCCGTTCTCACCGCTGATGATATCCCCGGCGAAAAATTTCACGGATTGGTGATCTACGATTGGCCTGTAATGGTTGGCATCAACGAACGAGTTCGCTACGTTGGCGACGCTATCGCAATTGTCGCGGCTGAAACCACCGAGATCGCCCGCGCGGCGGCCGATTTGGTTGAGGTCGAATTCGATCTTCAGCCTGTTATTTCTGATCCAGTTATTTCTCGTCACCCTGAATCGGATTCCCTTCACCCCAATGGCAATTTACTCAAACATATCAAAGTACGAAAAGGCGATGTTCAGCAAGGCTTTGACTCTGCTGATATCGTGATGGAAGAGATCTTCCATACCCCCAGCACCGATCACCTTTTTATGGAGCCTGAGTGCAGCGTAGCTGTTCCAACCAAAGAAGGCCGTATGGAGATCTATGTGGGTTCCCAAATCCCCTACCAGGATCGCTTACAGGTCTCCCGCACCCTTGGCGTTGCCGAAGACCGTGTTCGGATTGTTGGCCAATTGATGGGCGGTGGTTTTGGCGGTAAAGAAGACATTGCCGGACAGATCCACGCGGCTATGTTGGCTCAAAAATTAAATCGTCCAGTCAAGATCCTTTGGGATAGGCACGAAAGCCTGATCGTACATCCTAAAAGGCATGCTACCCAGATCAAAGTTAAGATCGGCGCGATGAAAGACGGCACATTAGTTTCTGCCCAAACAGAACTCTATGGTGATACCGGCGCGTACGCCTCTCTTGGCGAAAAAGTGCTCACTCGCGCGACCACCCACTCCGCCGGCCCATATATCATCCCCAATGTACATGCAGATTGTTACGCCATGTATACCAACAACCCGCCCGCCGGCGCTTTCCGTGGTTTTGGCGTTTTACAATCCGCTTTTGCTATCGAATCCGTTATGGATATGCTTGCTGAAAAATTGAACATCGACCGCATCGAACTTCGTAGGAAAAACGCCCTTCGAGTAGGAGCCGAAACCAGCACCGGTCAGGTTCTGCGTGATAGCGCTGGTTTGGTTGATTGTATCGATAAAGTACAAGCCGAAATGATTCGCGTTTCTGGCTTACGCCAAGAAGATCTTTTCAAGCCACGAAAAGTACAAGGAGCTGAACACCTCGTGCGGGCATGGGGGTTTGCCTCCGCCTTCAAAAACACCGGCCTCGGTGGCGGAGCCGACGATTGCTCCGGCGCCCATGTTGAGTTATATCCTACCGGCAAATTCCAAGTTCGCTCGGCAGCCGCGGAACTAGGTCAGGGCTTGGTAACCGTCATGCAATTGGTTGTTTGCGAGGAATTATCCCAGAACCCTGAAAACGTTAAGGTTTTGGTAATGGATACCGACCTCACCCCCAATGGCGGCCCAACCACAGCCTCCCGCCAAACCTTTGTAACCGGTAACGCCTCCAAATTTGCCGCTATTGAAATGCGTAATTTGATCACCGGCACCATCGCTGAGAAATACGATGTTGATCCAGATCTTATCAAATTCTCTCCCGATGGCTTGCTTGTTTCTGGGAAGAATATTCCATTTTCCCAGGTTTACCTGGATATGGTCGAAATGAACGTAAAACCCCTTGCTGAATACGAGTATCACGCCCCTGTTACCACTCCGCTTGGAGTAAAAGGCGATATGCATGTTGCCTTCTCGTTTGCCTCACAGGCTGCCGAGATCGAAGTAAACCAGAACACCGGCGAAGTGAAAGTAATTCAAGTCATTTCCGCCAACGATGTTGGTAAGGTGATCAACCCTGTTGGCCTACAGGGCCAGGTTGAAGGCGGCGTTGTTATGGGTGTTGGGCATGCCTTGCTCGAAAACTTCATCACTGAAGATGGCTACGTGATCACCGATAGAATGTCACGTTACCGAATTCCTTCCATTATGCACACACCGCTCATTACATCGATCGTAGTCGAAGACCCCTCCGCGGATGGTCCTTACGGCGCTAAAGGCGTTGGCGAGATCGTTCTCATCCCCACCCCGCCAGCCATCACAAACGCGTTATACAACATCACCGGGCTTCGCTTACACAACCTGCCAGTAGATCAGGAAATGGTTCTTAAGCACTTGGCAGAAAAGAAGTAGAAGGTAATCAAAATCCATGCAAAAATTTATTGGATACAAATGCTCCCTTTGCGGAAAAAGCTACGGCGCGGATGCTAAGATCTACACCTGCGCGATAGATGGTGGTAATTTGGATGTGATCCTCGATTTTGATTCGATCAAGAAGACCGTATCCATCGAGACAATAACGAACTCGCGTGATAACTCCATTTGGCGATACCTGCCTCTATTACCGGTAGAAAAGAAGATCGGCGACCAAACACCAATGCAGTTTGTTGGTGGAACACCAATGTTTAGGCACCCTCAGGCAGCCGAATTTGGAATCAACGACTTGCTCATCAAAGACGAAAGCCGCAATCCCACCGCCAGTTTCAAAGACCGCGCTAGCGCCATCGTGGTTACCCGTGCGAAGGAGATCGGCTCCGATGTCGTGGTTACAGCCTCCACTGGGAATGCCGGGGCGGCGTTGGCTGGTATATCTGCCGCGGTTGGGCAACGATCGATCATCTTTGCCCCAAAAACCGCTCCTTCCGCCAAGGTAGCCCAGTTGTTGGTATATGGCTCACAGGTAATTTTGGTAGATGGCACGTATGATGATGCCTTCGACCTTTCCGTTCTAGCCGCTACCGAGTTTGGGTGGTATTGCCGCAATACTGGCTACAACGCCTTCACCGTTGAAGGAAAGAAGACCGCGTCTTTCGAGGTGTGGGAATATTTCTATCACCAACAAGCCTTGCAAGGCGCAAAAAACGGCGTTGTCAATTTTGATAACCTTACCGTGATGGTATCCGTTGGCGACGGCAATATTATTTCTGGTATTCATAAAGGTTTCAAAGACCTCTACCAATTAGGCTGGATCAGCAAGGTTCCGCGCATCATCGGTGTCCAATCCGAAGGTTCCGCTGCCGTTGCCAACGCCTTTAACAACCATAGCGAAGAGATCATACCCGTCAAAGCCACCACCCTTGCCGATAGCATCTCCGTAGACCTCCCGCGCGACGGGGTACGTGCCGTTAGGGCAGCTACCGAAACCGGCGGAACATACATTCTCGTCCCCGATGAAGAGATCATAAAAAGCATAGCTCTGCTTGGAAAAATCGGCATCTTCTCAGAGCCGGCTGGCGCGACCGCCTATGCTGGGTTCCAAAAGGCGGTAGCCTTGGGATTATTTGACCAGAATTCAAAAGTAGTTGTCTTTAATACTGGCAGCGGTTTAAAAGATGTCAACACTGCTATGAAGGCTGTACAACCAGCGCCGATCATTGAACCGACCCTCGCGAATGTAAAACGGTTGATCAAAGGGTAGTTCTGCCGAGTTTTTTTGAATTTCAATTTATACTAAAGGAATATGTCGCAATCATCTTGGGATCAACCGGTCAAAAACATATTTCTTCTCACGATTGTTGCCATGCTATTTTTTATAGCATGGCAAATTCGTGAGATTTTTACCCCGCTGATCATTTCAGCTCTTATTTCGTATTTGTTTAGCCCACTGATCAATCTTCTTACCCAAAAAACCAAGCTTCCCCGCAAGGTATCCGCTAATATCATATTTTTTGTTATCGTCATCACGATCATCGTGCTCTTGGTTGCTGTAATTCCTACCGCGTTTTCTGAAATTGGAAAAATTGTTTCAGATCTAAATGAATCCCTCATTTCTTACCAAATAAAATATGCCTCACCGATCATGATCCAAAATATCCCGGTTCATTTAGGCGATTACATTGGTTTCATTCGCGATAGTATCACCCTTGATTTTAGCCCAGCAATCAATGAAGCGAACAAAACCTTTGAACTGATCCGCACAACCTCCAAAGGATTCCTCTGGTTTCTTGTCATTATCGTAACGACCTATAACTTAATGACAGAATGGGAAACCTTCCGCGAATGGCTTTTTGGTTTAGCCCCCATAAAATACAATGATGATCTGTGGAAGCTCTATTATGAGATCCGAACGGTGTGGATGAACTACCTCGGAGGGCAGATCAGGCTGATGATCGTCCTTGCTGTGATCTACGCGGTTGCTTGGTCCGCAATTGGGTTACCTGGCGCGATATTTATCGGTATTTTGGCTGGTTTTCTCAACTTGGTTCCAGAAGTTGGGCCCGGAATCGCCGCGTTCATCGCCATTACAGTAGCCTGGTTAGAAGGCTCAACCTTCGTACCGATAAGCAATGAACTTTTCGCGCTTCTTACTGGAAGTGTTTATTTGATCCTAAATAATGTAAAGACCATCTATCTTCAACCCAGAATTTTGGGGAAAAGCGTTTTCCTTCATGAAGGAATCGTGTTTGTCGCGATCATTGCGGCGGTCATTCTTCAAGGAGTGATTGGTGTTTTGATCGTTGTACCTGTATTAGCCTCTTCTTTCATCATCAGCAGATATGTTCGCAACAAAATACTCGGAATCGATCCATTTCCGCCACAGAATTAGCGCCAAAATATAACGAATAGCAGGAAAAACTATGACCGTAAAATTTTCAATTATTGCCCCAATTTACAACGAAAAAGACAATATCAGCGAACTGTACCGACGAATTTCTGAGGTTATGAATAGCACTAAAGCCAGTTGGGAATTAATTCTGATCGATGATGGTTCTCTCGATGGCTCAACCGACCAAATAACGGCCCTCGCGATAGAACATAAAGAAGTAGTCCCCCTCATTTTTGCCCGGAATTTTGGTCACCAAATTGCTGTTACTGCCGGCTTGGATAATTCTCGCGGGGAGGCAGTGGTAGTAATTGATGCTGACCTACAAGACCCGCCCGAAGTGATCCTTGACTTGATCAAAAAATGGGAAGAGGGTTATGAGGTTGTTTACGCGGTTCGAGCAGAACGTAAGGGCGAAAGCTGGTTTAAATTGGTTACAGCTTCTCTCTTCTATCGCCTCATTTATCGTATTACCAATGTAAAAATTCCGCTGGATACCGGCGATTTTCGCTTGATCGACCGCAAGGTGGTTGATGTAATGAATAGTATGCGGGAACGGCATCGCTTCCTAAGGGGAATGGCGTCGTGGGTAGGTTTCAAGCAGATCGGGGTAAATTATGTTCGCGAACCACGTTTTGCGGGTGAAACGAAATATCCACTCAAAAAAATGATCGCTTTCGCGGTAACTGGGATCACTGGCTTCTCCTATTTTCCGCTACAAATGGCGACATGGATCGGATTCGTCGCGGTTCTTATATCGCTGATAGCCATTCCCGTGGTCATCATTGAGCGACTAACCGGCTCCCAAGCCTTTTTAGGGCAAGCCACAACCCTGATCGCGGTCCTCTTCTTTGGTGGCGCCCAACTCATCTCACTTGGCATCATCGGCGAATACATTGGCAGGATCTACGACGAAGTCAAGGGGAGACCTTTGTATGTGTTACGTGATAAAAAATACATCAACGATAGGAAATAAGAATGCCCATCAATTTTGACGAAATCATCGAACGCCGCGGTACTGATTCAGTAAAGTGGGACCTATTTTCCACAGATATTCTCCCGATGTGGGTTGCGGATATGGATTTTAAAGTACCTGAACCTATCACCAAAGCCTTGCACAAAGCTGTAGACCATAGCGTTTTTGGGTACACCATGGACAGCAAAGCGCTGCGACAAACGGTTGTTGATCGAATGAAAAAGCTTTACGATTGGGATATAGACGAATCATGGGTAGTTGCCACTACCGGCTTGGTTAGTGGTTTTTTTGCCGCCTCCAATATGCTCTGCAAGCCGGGCGATGGCTACCTGATCCAGACACCGGTGTATATGCCCTTCAACCAAATACAAGATGCTTTAGGGTTTATTCGACAGGAAAACCCATTAACTCCCATCGTCGATGGCAACAAATTAAGGTATGAGATGGATTGGGATAATTTCAACGCTGCCTTTCATAGAGATGGCCACCCAACCAAAATGTTCCTGCTATGTAATCCTCATAACCCCATTGGTAAATGCTTTAACCGCGAAGACTTGAAAAGAATGGCGGAAAAATGTGTTGAAGAGGGTTCCGTCATCGTCTCTGATGAAATTCATAGTGAATTGCTACTTGGTGAAAACAAACATATCCCCATCGCCTCGATCGCTAAGGAAATTGAAAAAAACTGCATAACCTTAGTATCCCCATCCAAGACATTTAATATTGCTGGTTTATTCTGTGGTTTTGCCATCATCTCCGATGAAGAATTGCGCAAGAGCTTCAGGAAAACCTTAGACAAGATGACCTTACATGTGTCTGGGTTATCTTTTGTGGCAGCGCAAGCCGCGTTTTCCGGCGATTGTGACCCATGGTTAGGTGAATTAAAAGCCTATCTCACTCACAACCGCGATATTCTTGTGAACTATATCGATACCAATTTGCCCAGCGTTATCACAACCATCCCTGAAGCCACCTATTTAGGTTGGCTAAGTTTTGAAGACCAGGTGGCAAAAGGAATGATCGGAAGCGATCCCTCTGATTTTTTCTTGAAGAGGGCAAAGGTAGTGCTAAATAACGGCGCTGCTTTTGGTACTGGCGGAGAGAAATTTGCCCGTATTAATTTTGGTTGCCCAACATCTTTGCTTAATGAAGGTTTGGGAAGAATCAAAAACTCATTGCTGAAAGACTGACATAGATCAATAGGATCCTTTTTGAAACTAATTGACATCATCCAAAGAAATAACGACCTCAAACCCTGGATCGAAGGGGAACGAATTCCCTGGGACGACGCTGAGTTTAGCAAGCGAGTTTTGAAGGAACACCTTTCACAAGAAAGCAGCGCGGCCAGCAAGCAGATGAAAGTGATCCAGAAAGAATGCGCCTGGATCTTTAATACCTT
>CAIRYE010000308.1 GCA_903882765.1 uncultured Anaerolineae bacterium | reverse complement strand
CCGCTAAAGTTCTCGCTAACGCCTTCTCTGAAGCGCGTGACACAGCTTATAAAGGCGTTGTTCGCCCGGTTGAGGGAACGATCCTTACTGTAACCAAAGATATCGCCAAGGAAGCTGAGGTCGCGGCGGATGAGACTGATGACGTGATCGAGGTTCTTCGAAGGGTTGTTGTTGCCGCCGATCACTCTGTCGCTAGCACCCCCGAGTTTCTTCCCATCCTAAAGCAAGCTGGAGTAGTGGATTCAGGCGGAAAAGGTTTGTTCTTCATTCTAGAAGGAATGGTTCGCTATCTCGATGGCGCGTCCTTAGACACGGCACTTTTCTCGGTGCAACCCCTATCGGCGATGAACCTTGAAAATGCTCTGGAAGATGTTGAAGAAGGGCAAGATTGGGAAGTAGTTGTAGATTTCCGCCCCGGATCTGATTTTAGCTTGGAACAATTCTATTCACATTTGGAGGACATCGGTACTTCGATCCAGGTTGGTGAAGGGGAAGGTATGTACCGAATGCATATCCATACCCTCTTGGAAAAACGGTATGAACCGATCGATTACATTCTTACCATCGGCACCATTACCAAAGTGGCAATGGAAAACTTGTTAGCCCAAATGGATGAGATCGAAAGTCAAACAAAGCACTCAACCCTTGAATTTGCCAGTGTCACGCCTGGTCAAATTGCCGTCATTACTATTTCGCCCGGTCCTGGCATTTCCCGCATTTTCGCCAGCTTGGGCGCTGCCGCTGTCATCAGCGGTGGGCAAACAATGAATCCATCTACCCGAGATATTTTGGATGCTTTCGAGAATCTTCCAACTGACAAAATTGTAATTCTTCCAAATAATAAAAATATTATCCTTGCCGCTAACCAGGCAAAGGATGTAACCGTAAAACAGGTGCGGGTGATTCCGTCAAAAACCATTCCTCAAGGTTTATCGGCGATGCTGCAGTTAAATCCGGATGCTGATCTGGATGTGATCGCTGAGAAAATGATCAAATCCCTTAATCATGTCATCACCGGTGAAATTACCATTGCCAGCCGCTCGGTAGAGATCGATGGTGTTTCTGTGAAGGAAGGGCAAGTTATTGCTTTGGAGAACGGGAAACTATCCCTTTCCTCTGATAATTTGGAACACGCCTGCCTGCAGTTCTTAGATAAGGTGAAAGCGCAAGAATACGAGTTAATTACCATCTTCTATGGCGCTGAGTTGAAACATGCTGAAGCAAACAGAATCGCTGATCTGATCCGAAAAAAATATCCGAACCATGAGGTTGAATTGCAAGAAGGCGGTCAGCCGCATTACCAATTCATTTTCTCAATCGAATAACGTTTGGTAAAGATTATTCCTTTGGGGTAAAAAGTGGAGGCCGGTAGATTTTCTTGGTACGCCATTGAAAATCAGCCGGCCTTTTTCGTTGTCATTCGGTTAGTTATCCTTTTAAAAGATACGATTTTTGGGGATGCCAAAAAATTCATAAGGTAAAATAATATTATGCAATCATCCATCGAAAAACTACGAAAATTTTTCCGCCTAGAAAACGAGAATGGCTACCAAAACAAAGCCGTTATTGGCGGCCTTGCCAAGATATTGGAATTTTGGGAAGCGGAAGCGCGCAATGAAACGGTCTCCGAAGATATTATTTCTTTGGTTTCAGCGCGTTTGCGAGATTACCATCGGCTCACCCCCACATCTCGAGCTGAAACGCTAAAAGGGCTTTGGAAACGGATCCAAGGACAAGCCGGCGCCGGTGAAATTCCGGAACCAATTTTTACGGAAAATGAACCAGAGCGGAAACCAGTTCCTGCGAAAGCTATTAACACTCCTGAAAAAAGTTCAGCTTCGGCGCAGCCTCAAAGATCAGAAGCTCCCCAGCGAGAACCCTATCGCCCGCCACAACAACGGGAACAACAAGAACGAAAAGTTGCCCCACGGTCCTCTTCCTTCCCCGGCGCGCAAACATCCCAAACACCGGCAGCGCTCAACGCCAGCCTAACTGTTTTGCATGGGGTTGGACCTAAGAACTCTTCTAAGCTTGAAAAATTAGGCCTCTACACCCTTGGTGATATGCTATATTTTTTCCCCCGCCGTTATGATGATTACAGCAAGCTAAAACCGATCAAAGCACTCTTCTATGGGGATGTTGTTACAGTCATTGGACAAGTTCAATCTGTTTCCAACCGAACCCTTGGCAACACCAATCGAAGTATGGTTGAAGTGATCTTAAGTGACGGAATGGATTCGCTTCGAGTAACTTGGTTTAACCAGCCATGGTTATCGAATCGTTTTAGTAAAGGCGTTAATATCGCGGTCGCTGGCAAAATCGAACAATACCTCGGCCGATTGGTGATGAATAATCCCTATTGGGAGCCGGTTGAAATTGAAAACCTACACACCAATAGGATCGTGCCAATTTACCCGCTCACCGAAAATGTGACCCAAAAAAGTTTGCGCGAATTGATGGACACAGTGATCCGTTTTTGGACCCCCCGGGTTTCGGACCCATTGCCTGTTACCCTGATCCGCGATGCCAAACTTATGGGTTTGGGCGAAGCCCTTTATCAAGTTCATTTTCCGGATGATCAGGATCGGTTAACACAATCACGTGACCGTTTGGCGTTTGATGAGATCTTCTATTTGCAGATGGGTGTTTTACGCCAGAAGAAAGATTGGAACTCAGTGGATGGTCGGGTCTTTGAGACCGATCAGGAATGGCTAAATTCGGTCATTGATGGTTTACCTTACCAGCTAACCAATGCCCAAAGACGCACTATCGAGGATATTCAAGGGGATCTACGCTCTGGTAAACCGATGAATCGCTTGATCCAAGGCGATGTAGGCTCGGGGAAGACCATCGTAGCGGCTATGGCGGCAATGTTCATCATCCGTAATGGAGCTCAAGCGGCTATTATGGCACCTACTTCTATCCTTGCCGAACAACATTTTAAGAGCTTATCTCAAACCATGATCGGCGCGGGTTTATTGATGGAAGGCGAGATAAAGCTACTAACGGGCGATACCAATACCGCTGAACGTGAAACTATCAAGGTCGGATTGGAAAATGGAGACATTAAGATCCTGATCGGAACCCACGCCTTAATTGAAGACCCCGTTACCTTCAAGGATCTACAACTTACCGTCATTGATGAGCAGCATCGTTTTGGTGTTGGTCAACGATCCGCCTTGCGCGCCAAAGGCAACAATCCGCACTTGCTAGTCATGACAGCTACTCCAATTCCACGGTCGTTAGCGCTTACGCTTTATGGCGATCTTGATCTTTCAGTAATGGATGAGATGCCCGCTGGCAGACAGCCCATTTCTACCCACGTATTACGCCCGCAAGAGCGCGAAAGGGCTTATTCCCTTGTTCGCAGCCAAATAATGGCTGGTAAACAAGCTTTTATTGTGTATCCACTAATTGAAGAAAGTGAAAAGTTGGAAACCGTAAAGGCTGCCGTGGATGATCATGAACGATTATCCAATGATATTTTTTCTGACCTGAAAGTTGGATTGTTACACGGAAAGATGAAACCCGAAGAAAAAGACCGAATCATGACGGATTTTAGGGACGGGATCTATCAGATTTTGGTTTCAACAACGGTGATCGAGGTAGGTGTGGATGTTCCCAATGCTACAGTTATCCTTATCGAAGGCGCTAACCGGTTTGGTCTTGCTCAACTCCATCAGTTACGCGGCAGAGTTGGCCGCGGCGGCGGAGAATCTTTCTGTTTGTTGATCCCTGATCATGAGGACGCGGCTGAGAACGAAAGGCTGCAAGTGATGACGGAAACATCGGACGGTTTTAAGCTTGCTGAGATGGATCTGAAATTGCGTGGGCCAGGGGAATTTCTTGGAACAAGGCAATCAGGTTTTGCGGGTTCCTTGAAAATGGTATCACTAACGGATATTGCTTTGATCGAAAAGGCTTCCGCTTTTGCTAAGAACATCTTTGAAACAGACGCTGAACTGATCCTGCCTGAAAACAAAATGCTTTCAGAAGCATTAGATCGTTTCTGGGGCGTAAGAAGCGACATAAGCTAATTTTTTGTTGATCGAGGAGTGATAAATGGTTCGAGCTATGTTTCCCGGTACGTTTGATCCGATCCATTATGGGCATGTGGACATTGTTAACCGAGCATCCAAGATCTTTGACGAAGTGTTGATCGCGGTGTACGATAAGCCTGTTAAAAACTTGCTGTTTTCTCCAGAAGAACGATTGTCCTTGGTTCGAAGATCGTTTGAAAACCGCCCAAACATCAAGATCATGGGTTATAGCGGTTTGACAGTGAAGATCGCTCGTAAACATGATGTAAACGTGATCATTCGTGGATTGCGAGTTTTCTCTGATTTTGAATTTGAGTTCAGAATGGCATTGGCGAACCATCGCCTTGAAACCGAAGTAGAAACGGTCGCACTGATCACTAACGAAGAGCATACCTTTATTTCTTCAACCACCGTTCGAGAGATCGCGATGCTGGATGGGGATGTTTCAAGCATGGTTCCACCCCACGTAAATGAAGCGTTGCGGATTAAAATTGCCGGAATGATAGATATGCAAGGGCCGATCAATTCACTTCGTGATTGATTTAAAGCGATTTGGGTATTTTTTATTAGTTGATATAATAGTTATAATGTTAATAATTATTTCGTTCTAATGCGAACGGAGGTTCCATGGATATATTGCACCTTGTAGACAAAATTGAAGATCTCTTTAACGATAGCCGTGCATTACCATTTACTCGGAATATAGTCATTGACGAAGATAAATTACTCGATATCATCGACCAGATGCGGGTAACGGTTCCTGAAGAAATCAAAAAAGCCCAGCAGATCGTGACCCAAAAGGACCGTATCATCGCTCAGGCTCAGGAAGAAGCCAATCGAATTATTACGCTCGCAAAGGAAAAAGCTGAGCAGATCGTTGAACGCGAAGCGATTGTTAAAAGCGCTCAGAATCGGTCCTCTCAGATCGTTACCCAAGCCCGAGATGATGCCGCGGCCACCCGCCGCGACGCAGATAATTATGTAATTGATTCGCTGCAATCAATGGAAGAAGAAGTGACACGTTTGTTGACCCAGATCCGAAACGGCATTCGCAAGATCGAGGAAGACCGCTTACGCGGTTTAGTGCCGAACGGAAACGAGCGATCTACCGATCAATATGACGAGGTGGATGAGTAAGTCTTGATCAACGCTCAATAAATTTGAAGTTTTTGTAGCCCTTGGCGTTTGTAATAATCTTGAATATCCCCCCTGACAGGGGGTATTTTTGTAGTTCCGCTGGACTCATGCCAACCCGGGCAGAGGTAACATAAAGCTCGTTGAGATCACGCCCGCCAAATGTGCAGGATGTTGGATTTAAGGCGGGGATCTCGATCGTTTCTAACAACCCCCCTTCTTTTGAATCCCAAACTGACAGGCAATGGCCACCCCAAAGACAAATGTACAACCGGCCGTCCATATCTGCGGTCATTCCATCCGGAAAGCCTAGGGAAGCGGGTACCTTGATAAAGTCGGCTGGATTCGAAAACGATCCATTCCTGCTGTTGTAGTCAAAAACTTTCACCGTACGCGTTGGTGTATCGATCCAATACATTTTGGTCGCGTCCGGGTTCCACGCGATGCCATTTGAAATGGTGACGTTGTTGATCACTTTTCGGATTGTTTGATCCATATCGACCAGATATACCGACCCATTTGGCGCGTTTTCATTCATATCCATTGTTCCAGCGATGAATCGGCCATCAGGGGTACATTTTCCATCATTGAATCGATTGTCGGGGAATTGAGCGTCGGGCTTGGAAATATAGGAAAAATTGCCATTTGAAGGGGTGTATAGGCCAATCCCATCCCTTACCCCCGCGATGATATTATTTTTTGTGGTTAGGCCAAAGCAGCCAATATTTTCCGCAAATTTTATGGGGATTGGCTGCGGAGATATGGTATCCCAGCGGTATAGAGTGTTCTCCAAAACATCAACCCACATCAATTCTCTTGTTTCCGAATTCCACACAGGACCTTCCCCGAGGGTGCATTTGGCATCAAGGATCAGTTCAGGGGCGGTAATGGATAAGGATTTCATGGGCACCTAGTTATTTTTAAAGAGAGATCGGCGAGATTCTTTTTTCCAGTTGATGTTTCGTAAATGGTCTAGATTGTAACTAAACCGGGCTGGTAAGAAACCAAAATTTCGGGGGATGGAATCGACGGGACATGTGCGATTATAGGAAAGATAATCCACCCAGTAGGAGGAGAGGAAGAGGGTAGGAAAGATACTGTCCAAAAAAACGTATAAGGTCCGAAATACCGAAAGGCTAAGAGGTATCATTCTGCGATCGATGCCGATGGCATCTTCGATGGTTTCCGCGATCTGTTTATAGGGAAAGAATTCCGCCCCGCCAATATCGATGGTTTTATCGATCAGATCATCTGATTGAATGGTCCACATCATTGCCATGATCAAATCATCGATATGCAAAGGTTGGAGCAGGTTTTCTCCGTTTTTTGGCAAAAAGAAAAGGGGAAAAATGGCTAATAACTTCGCGATGGAGGTTGTGAAATGGTCGCCAGGGCCGTAAAGTATAGCGGAGCGGATGATCGTAAATGGAACACCACTTTTGCGGATGTGATCCTCGGCAATGCCTTTCATCTTTAAGATCGGGTAGTAGGAAGCTCGATCTGCACCAAGATGACTAATGTAAATAAATTTCTTTACTTTCATTTCGGCGGAAAGACTGGCAAGGTTTTTTGTTCCTAATGAATCGGTCTGTACAATATCGCCGCGAGCGCCTTGTCTTTCAGCGCTGGCAAGATGGATCACAGTATCTACCCCTTTTAAGGCAGCTCGAACGCTTCTTTCATCGGTGAGGCTCGCCACCGCTACCTCGATCGGGATCCCTTTTGGAAGGGTAGGGGATTTTGGCGAAGGTTTTAGGAGGGTTCGAATGGCATACCCATTCGCGGTGAGCTGGCGCAACAATGATTGTCCAATAAACCCAGTGCCGCCGGTGATCAAGATCATTGAGGGGGTTCCGTTTGAGTTTCCATTGGAAACAGAAAATCCGCGATGGTGATCGCGCTGGAAATTAGGTCGATTTTGCCGGGAAGGTCGTATTCGGGGGTAACTCTAAGTACAAGGTCATCGAGTGCTTGGTGAACAGCCGCGGGTAATGCTGGTTCGGTTTTTAGGAGCTTGATCAGGTTCATGGCATTTTTATCAACTACGCGAATATCTCTTTGAGCGAAGGCGGCATTAATTGCAAAACCAGCCGCCCGCCGCGCGCATACCCTCGATTTCCCCTCGTTCTTCTCATCATGGTATTTTCGAGCGTTGGCAATTTCTTCGTAAAATTTATCCAAGTGATTCATATAGCCGAATTAAACCACAAACTCAGGCGAAGCGACAACCCATTGTGTCGATGGCTTACCGGCCATCTCATTAGTTTGGGATAGAGAAACGTTGTTGAGGCTCAGCCGTTCGCGAAAATTGGCAAAGCCAACGCTCCTAATACCCCGGCCATGTTACCTAGCTCGGGCAAAACGATATACGAAGAGATGTTTTTTGTTATCTGTTCTGATTGAACATAACCATTGAGTACTTTTAAGACCTTGCTATGAACCATTGGTAATATATGTTCTTGCTGGGCTACCCCGCCGCCTACGATGATCTTTTGTGGAGAGATCGTGAGGATGTAGTTCGCCAGAGCATTGGCAATGTGATCGGTTTCGATATCCCATGCTGGATGATCTTTTGGCAGGGTCTCAGCTTTTTGCCCCCAGCGTTTCTCAATGGATGGACCTGCCGCCAACCCTTCAAAGCAATCTGTATGAAACGGGCAGCTGCCCTTAAATGGGTCTTTGGATAGATCATGAGGGATTCTTATATGCCCCATCTCCGGATGCAATAATCCGTGCGAAAGGCTGCCATTGATATAAAGACCGCCTCCAATACCCGTTCCGATGGTAATGTAAAGAACGGTGTCGCATCCCTTTCCGGCACCCCATTTCGCCTCCGCTAAGGCAGCTCCATTCACATCTGTATCGAAGTGGATCGGTAGCTCTAATTCCTTTTTCAACGCGCTCACAATATCATAGTTGGACCACCCTGCTTTGGGCGTGGGAAGAATGTGACCATAAGTTGGGGAGCTTTTCCCTGGGTCGATCGGCCCAAAGGTGGCAACGCCAAGAGCTGTAATTTTTTGGGGTCCATCCAAATACTTCTTAAAGAAATGAATCGCTTTTCCGGTTGTTTCATCAGGAGTGGTAGTAGGAAAACGCGCTTCCTCAATGATCTCGTTAGGACCTGACCCAACCGCGCAAACGAACTTGGTACCGCCGCCTTCAATTCCACCAAATAAGGACATTACTTCCTCCGTGAGTATATTTCATCAAACTTTCTTCAAAACGCTAATCCAAAATCAGTTATAGTATAAACAATATATGCTTGAATTGATCGATGTTAAAAAAACCTTTGAAGGAAAAACACTTCTTTCAGATATCTCTTTTAAGATATCTCGGGGAGAGATCGTTTGTTTATTGGGCTCCTCAGGTTCGGGAAAAAGCACCCTATTGCGATTGATCGCCGGCTTAGAAACAGTGGACAGCGGCAAGATCTTGTGGAACGGCACTGACCTGCGGGAGATCCCCTCGTATAAACGCAATTTTGGATTTATGTTTCAGGATTATGCCCTCTTTACCCATATGAACGTGTATAAAAACATTGCCTTCGGCTTGAAAATGAAGAAATGGCCTGAAACCGAAACAAGGAACCGAGTAATGGAAGTGGCGGAATTGACAAACTTGGTGCCCTTCCTCGAGCGCGGTGTGCAAGATCTTTCGGGGGGTGAGCAGCAACGGGTTGCCTTAGCTCGTTCGTTAGCGCCACACCCAGAACTGATGATGCTAGATGAACCATTAGGGGCGTTGGACCGCAAGTTAAAAGAAAAATTACTTGATGACTTGCGCCTGATCTTGAAAAAGAGCCAACTGCCAACCATTTATGTGACCCACGATCAAGGCGAAGCGTTCACTGTAGCGGATCGCATCATCCTTCTTCACGATTCTCATATAGCCCAAGATGCCACGCCAAGAACGATCTATGAACAGCCGGCGAACGAGTGGGTGGCTAGGTTTATGGGCCTGGGGAATGTTGTGAGCGGAGTAATTACCGTAAATGGCTTGGATACGGGAAATGGGTGTATTAATTTGCCTCTCACTCAGCCGATCGCATCGAAGATAAAGGTTCTATTGCGCCCAGAAGTTGAAATAGTAACTGAAAAGGAATCGTTACAAGGAATTGTGACGGATGTTCTCTTTTCGGGCAGTAAATTCAAAATTGAAATCGACAACCGCTATCATTTCCTCGTAGAAGAAATGCCAGAGATCGGCAAATCCTTGAAAATAAAGGTATTAAAATATTCGATCTTGTAGAAGCTAACTAACCGAATCGTGTTTTTTTCAATAAAATTTCGCTTTATCCAAAATAAACCTGACTATAAAACAACGCCCGCTTGAAGTGAATGACACTTCAAGCAGGCGTTTTATTGATTGTGATTATCGATCGACGCGATCATTTAAGTTCAAAATTTCTGATCATTCCGCATCAAGAAATATTCACCTTTTGCCTCGATCAACTGCTCATGCGTGCCTCGTTCCACAATAGTACCTTCTTCCATCACCAAGATCTCATCCATCTTTTCAAGCCCTGTTAGGCTGTGCGTGATCCAGATCACAGTTTTAGATCGTGCGATCCGGTCGATGGTTGTGATGATCTTTTTCTCAGTGACCGGATCAAGGTTAGAAGTAGGCTCATCCAAGATCAGGATGGGTGTGTTTTTGAGAACCGCGCGCGCGATGGCGAGCCGTTGCCTCTCTCCACCGGACATCTGGTGCCCGCGCTCGCCAATGACCGTATCTAATTTCTTTGGTAAGGAATCGATAAAAGCGTCAATTTCGGCGATCTTACAGGCGTTGAGCATATCCGCTTCGCTGGCTTTTGGATAAGCAAGCCTTAAGTTTTCGCGGATACTGGTGTTAAAAAGATAGGTGGATTGCGAAACAAGGCTGATCAACTTACGCAGGTCCTCTGACCGATAACAACTGATGTCTTTGCCATTGATCAGTATTTGGCCAGATTCTGGTTCCCAAAAGCGCAGCAGCAGGTTGGTTAGGGTGGTTTTTCCAGCCCCGCTTTTCCCCACGATCGCGATCTTTTTGCCGCTTGGTAGGTTTAGGTCGATGCCTTTGATCACTTCGACCTCACCATAATTGAAATAGAGATCCTTAAAAACAAGATTTGCCTCAGTTGGCGGCGTTTCTGGATCGGATGGTTCAATAATTCCGGCGGGCACCGATTCTAATTCAAATAAGCGGTTCGCCGAGCGCAAATTAGCGCCCAATAAATTCATTGCTTGCGGAAGGTTTTGCACCGCTTCAAAACTTGCCATCGAGCCGAGAATCACTACAGCTAAATGAACACCTTCGATCGTCCCGCTATTTACTAAAGGGATAGTGACATAAAGGATGAACCAAATGATCAGACCCATAGAAAGAGTTGTTAATGCCGATTGGGTTGCGTTGATCAAGCCCAACTTCTGCTGTATTTTGTAAAACTGGTCCGAGGTGGTGTGTATTCGATCGATAAACTTTTCCTCTTGCCCAAAGGATTGTATATCCGGTAATCCTTGAACAAAATCTACGATCTCTTCCCGTAATTGTGAGCGAATATTGGTCAGCTGATTCCCTGGTTCGCGGCTAAATAAAAGGGTAAAGACGGAGATAATGAGCCCGATGAACAACAAACCACTAAACAAGATGATCGATATTCGCGGAGAAAATAAACCCATAAACGCGGATACGCTGAACACAACGATCAGGGAGGTAGCTGGTGGAAGAAAAACGCGAACGAAGAAATTTTCTAAGTTATCCACATCCGCCATAATGCGGTTGAGTAGATCACCGGTTTTGAAATTGGAGATGCCCGCAGGGGCTTTTGGTTCGATGACGGTGTAAAGCCAAACCCGTATGTTTGCCAACACCTTGAAGGAGGTGGAATGGCTCACGATACGCTCGAAATATCTAAAA
Source organism: uncultured Anaerolineae bacterium (assembly GCA_903882765.1). Classification (GTDB taxonomy): domain Bacteria; phylum Chloroflexota; class Anaerolineae; order Anaerolineales; family Villigracilaceae; genus UBA5195. Next base: position 997 of record CAIRYE010000308.1, on the reverse strand, counting down.
ATTCCTCGGGTGATACCAAAAAACCGAACGCCAACTACAGCTACGCCAACAACGGAAACGGATGGCTGCAGAGCCGCCATTGAGATAAGGAAAGCCGAGGTGGACATAAGGCTAATGCTTGCGCCAATGGTTAGCGCTGAAAGTAAGACGGATAAAAGGACCTGGTACCGTTGCGGCCAGATGAACACCAATAACTTCTTGATCGTGATCATAGCTGTGCCTCCAAGTTCTCAGATTCGAAGGCCGAGCTGGCTTGTTCGCTGATGAAATTGGCGTAGCGGCCTTGTTTTTTCATTAGCTCAAGATGAGTCCCTTGTTCTAAGATCTCTCCCTGTTCTAGAAAACAGATCTTATCTGCTGTGAGCACTGTTTTAAGCCGGTGAGCAATGACTAGAACAGTTTTTCCTTTGGCCAATTCTTGAAGAGATCGGATCAGGTCATTTTCTAATTTGGGATCCAAGTTGGCGGTTGGCTCATCAAAGATCACAATCGGGGCGTTTTTAAGGAATCCCCTCGCCAAGGCGATCCTTTGGGCTTGGCCGCCGCTGAGGCGGCTGCCTCTTTCGCCGATCTTTGTATCAAAACCTTGCGGTAAGGCATCAATGAACTCTAGGATGCTTGCCTTGGCGCAAGCTTGTCGAATCTCATCTTCGCTGGCATTAGGGTTAGCGACTAGAAGGTTGTTCTTGATGCTGTCAAAAAAGAGGAATGGATTTTGCGGCACCCAAGCGATCTGGCTGCGATAGGTCTCCAGAGGAATATTCTCAACATTCAAACCATCCCAAAGAATTTCTCCAGATTGAGGTTGGCTGAAGCGCAGTAGCATATTGATGATGGTACTTTTACCAGCGCCGGTTTTACCAACCAAAGCGGTCAATGCCCCTGCTTTGATTTCAAGGTTGATGTTTATTAGACCAAAAGCGCTGCGGCCAGGGTACTCAAAATTTACATTGGTGAAGGCTATCCGATCTAATGTGGATAGATCAACCTGTGGTTG
>CAIRYE010000307.1 GCA_903882765.1 uncultured Anaerolineae bacterium | reverse complement strand
GCCTTGGGCGACCCAAGCACCAAGGATGGTGTAAAATTCCTCACCGAACGATCGCCCAAGAAGTATTTGCAAAACCTTGCCTGCCCAATGCTGGTCATTCAAGGCCGAAATGACCCCCGAGTGGTCGCTTCAGAATCAGAGGATTTGGTCAAAAATCTTTCCGCCATAGGAAAAGATATCGCGATCCATGTGTTTGAAGATGAGGGGCACGATGTTCTAAAATACAACAACCGAGTAGATTGTTACTCAATGATCACAGAATTTTTCAGAAAAAATCTAGTATAGATCGGACGAAATTATCATGCCTTGGAATTTAACCACGCCGAAAGCCAATGTAGGCGACATCGTACAACTCGTTGGCTTAAGACACAAACATTTCATTTTTGTTCTAGCTGAAGGCGGTGAATTACACACTCACCGTGGGCTGGTTAAGCATGATGATCTGATCGATCTTCCCTGGGGCACCCAAATTTTTAGCCACATGGGAAGTCCCTTTTTCTTGTTGCAGCCTATGCTCGGCGATATCCTAACAAATCTTCCTCGAAATACGCAAATCCTATATCCTAAAGAGATCGGCTTCCTTTTGGTGAACATGGGGATTGGCCCAGGACAACGAGTGCTTGAAGCCGGCACAGGTTCCGGATCTATGACCATCGCGTTAGCCCACTCCGTCGGAAAAACCGGCAAGGTCTACTCCTATGAACGCCGGCCAGAATTTCAAAATTTGGCTCGAAAAAACATAACCCGTTTAGGTCTGGAAGACCAAGTTGAGTTTAGGCTTGGAGATATCGAAGAAGGGTTCGAAGAGCGCGATGTTGACGCCATCTTCTTGGACGTCCCAAATCCGTATGATTATATTGAACAGGTTCGAGAAACCCTTAAACCCGGCGGATTCTTTGGGGCTTTAGTGCCAACAGTAAACCAAGCCGGTCATCTCATTCAATCCTTACAGCGCAACCGTTTTGCCTTTATTGAAATGTGCGAAGTATTACTGCGATTTTATAAAACGGAGCCGAACCGTCTGCGCCCAACAGATAGAATGGTAGCCCATACCGGTTTCCTTCTTTTTGGCCGCAAGATCGAGGTCATTGATGATCCACGCTCGATCGATCTCCTAAAAGAGATCGGTATGATCAGTAAATTAGGTGATAGAACCAGCGAAATCCAAGAGAAGGATCCCGAACAAGAATCCATTGAATGATAGATCGCCTAACGGAAGAAACCATTGCTCAACGAATAAGAACAAACCGCGTCCAGGTGGTGGATGATAATCTTTTCCCCCACCTGAGAGGTTTGCAACCTAAAAAAGCCAGTGTACTTATCCCATTAACAAGGATCAAGGACGAATGGTTTGTTTTATTCACAACTCGTACCGATAAAGTGGAAACGCACAAAGGGCAGGTGTCTTTTCCGGGGGGAGGCTGGGAGGAAGGAGATGCTGATCCAATTCAAACCGCGCTGCGTGAGGTGGATGAGGAGATCGGCTTAAAACCCAACGACGTATCAGTCTTAGGTTTTTTATCTGAACGGCGAACCGTTTCTAATTACATTGTTACTCCAGTTGTAGGTGTTTTTCCAACTCCATACTCATTTGTGGAAAGCAGCCATGAAGTAAAAAGAATATTTATGGTTCCACTCAAGTGGCTGGCAAACCCAAACCACTGGCGCTCTTTTACGTATGATGAAACGAATAACATAGTCATTAAATACCAAGAGTTTGAAGGCGAGATCATTTGGGGGATCACCGCGAAAATGATGGTTGATCTCGTTAGAACCCTGAACGTTGCTGATCTTTCATAATACCAACTTAGTTAATTAAAAACTTTTCGACCATGCCGATCAATTTTTCCATAACACTCGTTGTTCTGATCTCATAACGCTCCATATTTTCGTACACCTCGCCGCCACCCTCACCAACAAGATCGCTCACACCACGCAAGATCAAAAGCCTCTGCCCCATTCGCCCCGCTACCCAAGCGATCGCCCCACTCTCCCAATCGCCAACGCGTGCGTCAAAGCGTTCGATCAATTGTGGAATTTCCGCGCTGAGTACATCCCGATCGGCGGATACGATCTTGTCTCGAACCGCTCCGGCAAACGCGTTATTCGGCAACCAAGCAAGATCGATCGAGGTTGTGTAAAAATCGATAGCTTCTTGCGGGTCTGACATTTGCTCAATGATGTCGTAAATGATGGTTTCTCGAACCAGGATAACTTCTCCCACCTCGACACACCCTAAAAACCCGCCACATGTACCAAGGTTGATCAGCAAAGATGGATGATAATGATCGATCACATATTGCGTGGTTGCCGCCGCGGTGACCTTCCCCCACCCACTTTGAAAAAACAGCACTTTTTTATTGGATAACTCCGTCGAAATCATCTCCCCGAAAGGGGATTTGCTAACCTCGGCCAATGGAGTGATCCGCCTCACGCATTTCCATTCGGTGTCGGAGGATATTAGAATGACAATTTGTTCGAATTGGTCCATAACATTAACCCTTTGAAGATAACCTTTCTGTCACCATCTTAAGCGCTGCTTGGGCGGCTGAAAATTTGTTTTCAATCCGATCACCGCTAAACCGATGTTTTTTGGTGAAACTTCCATCTTTATCCTTAACACAGATCCAAACAGTCCCCAGAGGTTTTTCTTCGCTGCCACCTCCCGGGCCCATAATTCCGCTAATACTTACAGCCATATCCGTATGGAACAAACTTAGCGCACCTCGTGCCATTTCGACAACGGTTTCCTCACTCACTGCGCCATATGTTTCGATCGTCGATTTAGAAACACCTAGAATTTCCTGCTTTGCGTTGTTCGAGTAAGATACAACTCCTCCCACAAAATAGGCTGACGAGCCGGCAAAATCCGAGATCTGGCTCGCGATCAAACCGCCGGTACAAGACTCTGCTGTACAAATGGTCTTACCAGCGAGAATCAACTCCTTACCTACTTTTTCTGCAATAGATTCCATAATAGTTTCCATCTCAGCTCCTGTCATAATGGCTACGCGCATTTTGTACTTTTCCAAGTCGTCAATTTCTTGAAAACGAGGGTAAAATTTTTGTAGTATGAATATCTCCGACCACATCCAAGGCATTCTTAAAACATTACCGGCAAAACCCGGCTGCTACATTATGAAAAATGCCGACGGTAAAATTATATACGTTGGAAAGGCAATTTCTCTCAGGAATCGTGTTCGAAGTTACTTTCATAATGATAATTCACATGATAACAAGACCCGCAGATTGGTTTTTGATATCGTAGATCTCGAGTGGATCGTTGTTGGCTCGGAGTTAGAGGCCCTCATTCTCGAGATGAACCTGATCAAGCGCCATCGCCCAAAATACAACGTGCGGCTAAAAGACGATAAGCGCTATCCCTACATAAAGGTAAATCTACAGCAGCCTTACCCGAAAGTAAATGTAACCCGATTGATGGAAAAAGATAGCGCCCGTTATTTTGGGCCATACACTTCCGCCTGGGCAGTATACCAAACACTTGATACCCTCCGTAAGATCTTCCCTTACCTCACCTGCGACCGGGAAATTACCGGTCTCGATAAACGCGCTTGTCTTTATTACGATATTAAACTTTGTACCGCCCCCTGCACCGGCGCCATCGACCAAGTTGGGTACCGACAAATGATTGAGGACCTCATGGATTTTCTTTCTGGTCACAGCGATCCGATCATTTCACGAATGCTCCTTGAAATGGAAACAGCCTCCTCAGGATTGCTCTTTGAAAAAGCAGCCGCCATCCGGGACCGCATCCGAACCGCCAGATCCATTGTTGAGAAACAAAAAGTGGTTTTCCCATCCGATTATCTCGATTCAGATGTTTTAGCCATTGCCCGCAACGATGGCGAAGCCTGCGTACAGATTTTCTTTATCCGCAGCGGTAAAATGATCGGCAGGGAGTACTTCATTCTGGAAGGCACCGAAGAGTCCAGCGATTCTGAGGTTCTTACTCAGTTTGTACAACAATTCTATTCCGAAGCCGCTTCCATTCCAGACCAAATGCTCTTACCTGAGCAGATCGAAGAAGCGCAGATCGTTTCGCAATGGTTACGATCCAAACGCAGCGGCAAAAAGGTAGAACTATTGGTACCGCGTGAAGGGCAGCCACAGGAATTGGTTCAAATGGCGACAGAAAACGCCACCGAAACCCTTCAAGCGCTACGAGCCCAATGGCAGGCGGATACACATAAGCAAGAAGCCGCCCTAACTGAGCTGCAAGAGGCATTAGGTTTGCAAACGCCTTTGAACCGCATAGAGTGCTACGATGTTTCCCACACCCAAGGTGTTGCTACGGTTGGCGCTATGATCGTTTTTGAAAACGGCGTGCCTTCCAAAAAAATGTACCGAAAATTTAATATTGATAGTACTTCCATCGGAAATCCTGATGATTTTGCCAGTATGGAAGAAATGCTTACCCGTAGATTTAAACGATGGCAAGCCTCCAGAGAAACCAAAGAGATCGCCCCATCCGGTAAAAAAGATGAATCCTTCCCATTTCTACCGGATCTGATCATCATCGATGGCGGAAAAGGTCAGCTCGGCCGAGTGGTCAAGGTTCTAAAAGAATTTAACCTATTCGAAACAATCCACGTTGTAGGCCTCGCCAAAAGGGAGGAAGAGATCTTCTTCCCCGACCTAGATCAGCCCTTATTGTTACCCAAACACTCAAATGGATTTTACTTGCTGCAGCGCATACGTGATGAAGCTCACCGTTTTGGCATCACAGCTCACCGAAATCGCCGCGGCAAGATAGGCCTTGCCTCGCGGCTTGATTCCATTCCCGGTATTGGCCCAACCCGCCGAAAAAAGCTGCTTATCCATTTTGGTTCCATCGAAAAGATCCAAAACGCTACGATGGAGGAGCTATTAGCGGTACCCGGGATGTCAAAAAGCGCGGCCGAAAGCATCAAAGCGCATTTGGATTGATTCTTGGGTATAATTGGGAGTCGTTCAAATAAACTATAGGTGTATAAAATGGCAAAAAAAATAAACCAATCAAAAAATAATAGCGAATATCACAAGCAGCAACGCAGAAACCAGATCATCTTTGGTTTTGTGGCGGTTATTCTCATTCTTTCAATGTCCCTCTCTCTTATCAGCCAGTTTTAGCTAGGTTAGCGAGTTCATCCTAACCTACAACTATCAAACTGGAGACCTATGTTAAAAATCATACATGAATTAGAAGAGCATTACCAAGAGTTAGAACAACAATTAATGGATGTTGGAAATGATTACCAAAAATCCAATGATATTAATAAAGAGCGAACCGAATTAGAACCGATCGTTTCAAAAGGTCGAGAATTTCGCTCCGCATCTGAACAAATAGACCAACTTAGATCGATGATCTCGTCAGAAAAAGACGTGGAACTCATCGATATGGCGAAAGCCGAGATCATTGATCTGGAAGAAAAATTACCCAAGATCGAAAAAGAGTTAAAAGGCTTACTCGTACCCAAAGACCCACGTGACGATAAAAACGTATTTGTCGAGATCCGTGCCGGCACAGGCGGCGATGAAGCGGCCCTATTTGCTTCAGACCTATACCGAATGTATATCCGCTACGCCGAACGAAAAGGCTGGAAAACGGAAGTAATGTCACTCTCCGAGATCGGCATCGGTGGGCTAAAGGAAATCATCTTTGAAGTAAAAGGCAAAGGCGCTTACTCCAAACTCAAGTGGGAATCTGGTGTGCATCGCGTTCAACGTGTACCTGCCACCGAATCACAAGGACGAATTCATACCTCCGCCGCGACCGTCGCGGTTTTAGCTGAAGTGGAAGACGTAGAGATCACCATCCCTGATAAGGATATTGAGATCGATGTGTACCGCT
>CAIRYE010000306.1 GCA_903882765.1 uncultured Anaerolineae bacterium | reverse complement strand
CTACCGCGGAGGCTGGTGAACTCGCGATCACCTTCCGTGAAGCCGACCAGGCAATGTACGCCGACAAAGACTCGCGGAGTGGCAACGGCAGCAAGGAAAGAGCCACGCCGCGGTAAGTACTTCGGGGGCATGGGTTCGTTTTGAGGAATCACCCGAGAACGAATTCGGTTTCCCTAAAAAGCTTGGAGCGATGGGGAAAGGGTCAGAACTATCCAGGCACAGAGCAGCTAAGTTACGATACACGATCAGCGCTTTGGAAGGGCAAGAGAAAGCACGGATATCTCTGTACGGTGATTACGGGAGTATGGTTTCGATCGTAGGGGGTGGTTCATAGGAGGGGCTGGCAGCCCCGTGATACCAACACCGATCTACCAGCACTTCTAATTGTTATCCATATCGGTTTGGCTTCCCCAATATTCGTTTCCACAACCGGGCAATCCCATTTACATAGCGATCCCACTTCATCTACGAACCAAAAAATGCGAAAAGCGAAGTACCTCACCTAGCGGGCAGCCAAGTATCTCGACAATATTTTTTCGACGAGTAAGAACAAAGGAGGCGAGCAAGTTTCATCGTGGACCGCCATACCTCCCCATAGGACGCGGTACCTTGCCAAGTGGTTTCTTGGTTAGCGGGCAACTTCAGCGGCGAACCATGTCCAATTTTATAGTGTAATCATTATGTGTTTTTAATGGTATTTGGTAAAATGAAAGAACAAAATTATCCCAACGAAAACCAAGAGGAGGAATATGGATTACCAAGATTTTGAAGGCGCACCGATCAAGGAGTATAAGTATTTAAACCCCAGGCATCATCTTTTGATGGAAGGTGGGGTCATCTATTTGGCGGAAAGCGATGGTAAGTTTTTGGTCATCACAGATGAATCCTTTTGGGGCGAGTTTGGGGATGAGGAAATTCGGAGTATGGCGGATGAATTTAAGATGTGCTACACCTTCTTAAGCGACGCGGACAGGCTTGGGTATTTGAAACACAGGGATTGGGAAAGGGCCAACTGCACCCCTGAAGGCGAACTACTTCGTTGGAGCCATGAGCACGAAACGGAGAACGAAGAGGAAGAGGAAACCTAAAAAGCGGGGACCATCGATTATTCTTAGACCCGCGGCCCCATCGCCACGAACGATACGGCCGGATGAAAATTCGAACCCCTTCCTGATCCTTTGAAGAAGACGATGTTCTAGAGTTCGCGAACCTTTCGTTTCCCGCCTCAGCGTCAGGAAGGGCCGTACCAAACCTGGTGGGGGCGGGGGTGCTCATCCTTTATAATAAGGGTATGCTCATTTGCTTCGATCTCGATGGAACCCTGCTTAATTCAAGCCACCAAGTAAGCCCTAACACCGCCCAAGCGGTGAAGGATCTGCGCGCCAATGGTCATCAGGTGATGCTCATTAGCAGCCGGCCCACTCGCAGCGTTCAGATGTACGCCGAGGGACTTGGCTTGGCTGACCAAATGCATGTTAGCTTAGGCGGCGGTTATCTTTATCGCGGAACGGAAGTGCTGTACAACCAAACCGCTCCCCCGCTCTTTTGCCAAAAGGCTGCCGAGGCAGCCGATTGGCTGGACCTGCACATTAGCGCCTACGCCGGCTGGGGTTGGTACGCCAACCTGCGTGATCGCTTTTTGCGGACCGAAGAGAACATTGTCGGCTTCAAAGCTGATGCCCTGCGTGACTTGGCAGCCGAGCCAATTGCCGCCAATAAGATCGTCGCTATTGGTGAACCCGAGAAGACGCAGCCGTATGCCAATGCCATGCTCGAGGTGTCCGACCTTTACTCGGTGAACATCGCCCATCCACGCTTTTACGAACTCACCCCAAAGAACATCAACAAATCCAGCGGATTACGCCAGGCCTGCCTGTTGCTGGGCATAGACCCCAGCGAGGTGGTTGCCTTTGGCGATGGCGATAACGACGTGGAAATGCTGAAGTTCGCCGGCATGGGTGTGGCAATGGGTAACGCCCTGCCCGTAGCAAAGGCCGCCGCCAACAAGGTCACCCTGCACCACGACCACGGCGGCATCGAGTTTATGCTGAAAGAATTAGGGTTAGTGTAAGTTTTCTGCCCCGATATCGAGAACCTGGCAAAGACCGAAAAAAAACCTGAACGGGTCAACTCCGCGAACTAGTACGAAGTCAACCTGTTCAGGTAAGTTGTTAGTTCTTTTCAATCAACTGTGGTTAGTGGATGGCCTACCTAATAACAGCCTAACAAGAATCTTCCCGGGGTGTGTTCGTCCAATACCAAGATCAATTCTTGCGGGGTTCGAACGACCTCCTGGTAATTATCCCAAGCTTGCGCGATCCAATAATCACCATATTCTGCCCAGCTGTAAAAGGTGCCGCCATTGATCTGATAGTTTTTCCAGAGACCAAGCAAGCAAGTGACCGAAGATCTCTCAAGCCAAACCACTGGTTTTTTTACCGAACAATCTATCCACAAGGTCTTGTTGGTGGCATCCAGGTTGAGCCTGCCGGCAATGTGTCCGCAAACGGGGTCCGCCCAATAGGTGTAAAGATCTTCATCCATCGTCAGAACCGTGACCCCAGCAGGGATCATCGCCCAATGCAGGATGCCATCGGCACCGCGGTAATTGAATTGAAGGGCTTCACCGGTACGATTGCGCACATTCACATCAAACATGGCGGGTTTTGCGGCAAAAACACCCACCGGCAACGCTAACAGAACGATCAGGGTAACAAAAATCGCAAATCTTATTTTGGTTTTCATCTATAACTCCTTTGGTATCCCATAAGACTATTTCATTGTACAAATTTCTGCCGGTCCATAGGTCATATTAACTCTATGATGTATATCCTATGTTACCCAAAGGATCGCCCTTAACAGGGCCTTTCGCCAACGGAAGGCTTTCGGATTGGGAGAGGCTGGTTCGCATTCTCTCAAAAGGTGTGCTAAGGGCAAGGTGACACGGCAGAGAACACACCGCGTGCTTCAGCTGGTGGGCGGTTGGTCTAAAGACGCT
>CAIRYE010000305.1 GCA_903882765.1 uncultured Anaerolineae bacterium | reverse complement strand
GGGCGAGCGTTTATTTCACGCAGAGCTTTTCGGGCTACGTCACTGGTATCGCCCCAACCGATCTCTTCCATCTTTTTTGTATAGGCCGCGTATAAGACAGCTAACTCTTGTGTTCCCTTTCCTTCTTCCAGCGCCGCCGATGTGAACTGCTGTGGCGACACAAAAGCAAAATTCAATTCGCGAAAAGCGTCACGCAAGACCGTAATAAACCCGGGGAAATCTTTCACCGAGGCGTAGTGGTCGATCTGTCCGAGAGCGCTGGCTTGGTCGATCACTTGATTTAGTACCATATTTGTGAATGGCACAGGAGCGATAGGAAGGCTTGAGGTTGTTTTTTCGAGGACGGTAAACGCGAAATTCTGGAATGTGCCAACCGTCACCCCCACAGCGCCACCCGCTTCCGCCAAACGACGGCGAAAATGAACGGCTTGCAAACTACCCGGCACAATTACCCAAACCTCGGCAAATAAATTAGCGGCTAAGGTGGTTTGGATCTTTTCAATGCAGGCTTTGGTTTTTCCTGCGGCTGGCGGAGCAACGCAACAATGAACAGGCATAGATAATTCCCCTTGGTATTTGGTTTATTCCTTGGCTTTAAGTATAGCAGAAATCCGTAATTAATCCCCATCGCGGCCTCTTTTATTAGAACTTATGTTCTGTTATAATAAGGGTATGGACCAGTTGAACCAGATCTTCAGCAAGTTGATACCGAGAACAGAAAAAGAAGTGGGCGGTAGCCTGCAGAAGGGGCATTTTCTCAGCATTGTGGAAGCGATCGCTCGCAGCGAGAAGGTGCCGGAAGAAGCGCTGTTTGCCGAGCTGATTGCGGACGCGATCGCCAAGCGCACCAGCACCCAAGCCGTGCGCTCTCGCTGGGACGAGCTATCTCCGCGTGAGCAGCAAGTGACGGCGCTGGCCTGCCTAGATTACACCAACCGGCAGATCGGCTCGAACTTGCTGATCTCGAGCGAAACGGTGAAAACCCACATGCGTAATGTGCTGCACAAATTTGGGCTGCACAGCAAACCGGAGTTGCGCGCCGCACTGGCAGATTGGGATTTTAGCGGCTGGCATACCCCATCAAAAAGCTAATGAGCTCCCACCCAGAGGGTCCGCTGATGCCCCGTGCCGCAGACTTTTTTTGTTAGCGAGTTGTATAATGAAGCGAAAGAATCAGAAATAACGCCAAAGAGGTTGCCATGAAAACGATAGGACTGATCGGTGGGATGAGCTGGGAATCATCGCTGGAGTATTACCGCGTCATTAACGAGGTTGTGAAAGAGAAACTCGGCGGGCTGCACTCGGCCAAGTGCCTGATGGTGTCGGTAGATTTCGCTGAGATCGAGCAGATGCAGCATGAGGGCAGGTGGGATGATGCGGCAAAGGTTCTGGTGAAGGCAGCCCAAGACCTAGAAAAGGGCGGAGCCGATTTTTTGGTTCTGTGCACCAATACCATGCACCTTTCCGCGCCTGAGATTATCCGTAATGTAACCATCCCCTTTCTTCATATCGCTGACGCGACCGCTGAAAAGATAAAGCAGGACGGCTATAAAAAGATTGGTTTGCTAGGTACTAAATTCACCATGGAACAGGATTTTTACAAAGGGCGCCTCACCGACCGATACGGGCTGGAAGTTCTCATTCCGGATGAGGAACAAAGGGATCTGGTACATCAGGTAATTTATAACGAACTCTGCCTTGGACGCATCGAGCCAAGCTCACGACAAGAATATATCAAGATCATAGAAAGCCTGAAGGCAAGGGGCGCTGAGGCGGTGATTTTGGGCTGCACGGAGATCGAGTTGTTGGTGAAACAGAGCGACAGTCCGCTGAAGGTTTATCCAACCACCACCATACACGCTATTTCTGCGGTAGAAGTCGCTTTGTCATAAAAGCAAATTTGATTCAAGATCGAATTGCGTCATTTTTTAATACAATAGCACTTTCCAAAATGAATTGTCGCGATGTAAAATAAGTATATCAACTTGCATAGACAAATTTAGATCTGGAGAGAGCCCATGGAACAATTAAAGAAGAAGATCTTGGCTGAGGGCAGCGTCCTTGGCAATGGTATTTTAAAGGTGGATAGCTTCATCAACCACCAAGTAGACCCAGCATTGATGGATGAGTGCGGCAAGGAATTTGCCAAACGATTTAAAGATGTTGGCGCTACCAAAGTACTCACAGCTGAGATCAGCGGAATCGCGCCAGCTCTTACCACCGCCTTTCACCTTGGCTGCCAAGTAGTGTATGCCCGCAAGACCAAGCCGATCACCATGCCCGACCAAGTCTACCTAACCCTTGCCCCATCTCATACCAAAGGGCGCATGGTTGAGTTGATCATCTCTCCCGAACACCTTGGCCATGGCGAAAGGATCCTGATCATCGACGACTTTTTGGCAACAGGCGCCACCATTCTTGGGTTGGTAAGGTTAGCCGAAACCGCCGGCGCTAAGATCGTTGGCATTGGCGCGCTGATCGAAAAAGATTTTGAAGGCGGACGTGAAGCCTTGAGTAAATTAGGGGTGCCTGTTCATTCGCTGGCCGTTATCGCGTCGCTGGATGATGGCAAGATCACCTTTGCTGAATGATGTGATAGACATAAAAAGCCATGCATAACTCCATCGCCATTCTCGATTTTGGCTCACAATACGCGCAACTGATCGCCCGCCGAGTGCGGGAAGCGAATATTTATTGCGAACTTTTCCCTTGGGACGCGCCTGAAGAAAAGATCATGGCGATCGACCCGGGGGCGTTCATCCTATCGGGCGGACCAAATTCGGTTTATGAAGAAGGAGCCCCCGTTCTGCAGGATTTTGTATTATCGGTGGGTTTGCCCATCTTAGGCATATGTTACGGGATGCAAGCTCTCACCCACGCCTTGGGCGGCAAAGTGGATCCGAGCCCGCAGCGGGAATACGGCAAGGCGTTTGTACAACCCGTGGACGAAAATGAATTATTCGGGCAGGGTGAATTCCAAGTGTGGATGTCGCACGGGGATCGCATCACAGAGCT
>CAIRYE010000304.1 GCA_903882765.1 uncultured Anaerolineae bacterium | reverse complement strand
GTTAACTCGGTTCGCGGGCCAAGGTTTGGGCGAGTCGTGCCTAGCCGCTACGAATCTAAATTATCGTTCGCATCGGCTTAGGTTTTATGCCGAGCCTGGGATAAACCGCGAGTATGTGTTTTCAGAACCATCACTGCCAAAAGCGGAAGTCGTTTTGCCCCACCAGCGCTAATTCCAACGGAATACCCAAGAACCTCGCCACGATGCCGACGCCCATCCAAAAGAAGGAGCCTACCCAGGGCAAGTACCAAAACGCCGCCAATACCAACCATACCGAAACCCCCGATATGGCGTCCATACGGGCGCGGATCGATTCTGGCAATTGCGGCCGCAACGCCCCGAAACCGTCAAACGGCGGCACCGGGATCAGGTTGAACAGCGCTGCCGTTACTTGCAGCAAAGCCAAAAAGGCCAAGCCCGGACCGAACGAGGTTTGCCCAACGGTGGTCAGCTTAAAGACCAAACCCAACAAAAACGCCACGATCAGGTTCGCGATCGGGCCGGCAATGGATACGGCGCTCTGCCATTGGCGCGAGCGCAGCCGCCAAGTTTCAATGTACACCGCGCCGCCCGGCAGGCCGATCCCGCCCATCAATAAAAACAAAACAGGAAACAACAACGAGTAAACAGGATGTGTATATTTAAGAGGATTAAACGTTAGATAACCCTTTTCTTTCACAGTAGTATCGCCGCCGTAATAGGCAACCAAGGCGTGCGAAAACTCGTGAAACGAGAGGGTGATGATCCATCCGATAAGTACAATAGCAAAGGTCATAAGGTATATCTCCGCCTTAATCTTACCCGTAAATTGCCCAAATCGTGTATAATATCGAACGTTGGGCGCATAGCTCAGTTGGTTAGAGCGCCTCGCTTACACCGAGGAGGTCAGGGGTTCGAGTCCCTTTGCGCCCACAGCTTCAGCGAAAGTCACCAAATTTGGTGGCTTTTTTATTTAAGCCTCATCCACCAAATCGGGCACCTCCGCCCACTCCCTATTCTTTTCCTCTCCCCTCCTTCATTCCCCCGCCAACCCTACCGAAAGCTCCGCTCCATCCACCCCATCATGCTATAATTTTGAGATATGATCTCCAAACGATCCTTGCTCACTTTTGTCAAACAGCTGTTTATCCCGCTCACCTTGGGCTTAGCGGTGTTGTACGTATTGGCGCAAGCCAACCCCCTCGCCGGCTTGCCGGGTTTGGATAGCGGCAACTACCTCTACGTAGCCCGCCAGCTGCTCAAGGGCAAGCTGCTCTACGTGGATGTTTGGAATCACAAAACCTTCGCCGGCTACTACCTCGATGCCTTCGGCCTGCTGCTCTCCAACGGCAACCGCTGGGGCATTTGGCTGATCGAGTTCGTCTTCCTGTAAACCCACTTGTTAATATAGGGAACTATTCTAGATTTATTTGCTCTGGTAACAGTGTAGTTCTCTTCTAAGAACTCATACTCGGTGTCCAGTTTTCCGTACTCGAATAGGGTCTGCTTGATATTTTCATCTACTATCTCATCAGGAACCAAGCTTTGAATTCCGTAGAACCCATTGAAAGAATTCAGATCCTGCTCAGATTGAACGCTATCTCCGTAGTTATAGATAGGGGACGAAAGAACAGAGCTGACGTATCCCATTCTAGTGAACACCGCAGGAAGAACGATTGCGTTCTGCCCATTCAACAGGAGATCCTCAAAAGAGGTAGAAGAAAGACCTATGAAGACCTGTCCGGGATTGATTACTCTCTCGTTGATCGTTCCCTTTTCTACCCGAATCTGTCCCTGCCTTACATAGTATTTTACACCAACTTTGATCTGTCCATTCTGATTAGG
>CAIRYE010000303.1 GCA_903882765.1 uncultured Anaerolineae bacterium | reverse complement strand
TGGATCATCGCTAAATAGAATAGGGATTCATCGATCTTTTGGCGCGTTTCTTCTATTGAATCGTCCACTTCAACGTAGGCTCGTACCGAAATTTCTCCGGTAGGCGTGCCTTCATCTTCTTCGTTTAAGAACTTGATCGATTGCTCGGTCATTACACCATTGGGAGCAAAGCGCGCAAGAACCTCTGCCACTACCTCGGCCATTTCACCATTCACTGATAAGGATACTTCTAACCAATTTGCCATTCTTCACCGTTTCTACTATTTTTATCCACCGAGGGTTTCGTTCAACCAATCAAAAAAGCCCTTTTTATTTGGGCGGGGGGTTGCGCCTAAGGTTTTTGATAGGTCTTCAAAGATCTGCTTTTGCTCAGGACTAAGTTTTTTTGGAATATCAATATTCACGATCACTTTTTGATCGCCTCTGCCACTCTGCCGAATCCGTGGAACGCCTTTGCCGCGCATATTGAACACTGTTCCGGGCTGTGTACCGGCGGGAATGCGCAATGTTTCATCTTTACTATCTACTGTAGGAACTTGCAGCTCAGCGCCTAACACCGCCTGCGCTATGTTGATGTCCAAATCGAGGATGATATCTTCGCCGCGACGGTTAAAGTATTCGTGATTCTTTACATCCACCGCGATAAACAGATTGCCGTTTGGCCCGCCGTTCGCACCGGGTTGGCCTTCGTTGGGCAGGCGGATCTGCATTCCATTATCAACGCCAGCTGGAATAGTAACAGCCTTGCGCACTCTTTTGCGTTCTTGACCATGACCAGCGCAGGTGTGGCAAAGTTTTTCGATCACCTGACCACGACCGCTGCAAGCCTGGCAGGGTACTGTTTCTACCATCTGAACGATAAAGGTTTGCCGAACCTGGCGAACTTCTCCTCGACCGCCACAAGCGGTACAAGTCTTTATACTCGTGCCTGGCTCTGCCCCATTGCCTTTACAGGTAGAACAGGTTTCGTCACGCTCAAATTCGATCTCTTTTTCACAACCAAAAACCGCTTCCTCAAAAGTAAGGATCGTGGACATTTGCAGATCTCTGCCTCGTCTTGGAGCATTACGGCGAGATCCACCACCACGATTGCCACCCATACCAAAGCCAAAAAGTTCTTCGAAAATATCTTCAAAGTGGACACTGTAATCCTGTTGCGCGCCACCCATATCGCCAAGACCCGATTTTCCAAAACGGTCATACCTCGACCTTTTTTCGGGATCGGAAACAACGCTATAAGCTTCGTTGATCTCCTTGAATTTGTCCTCTGCGTCGTGGTCTTTGTTGACGTCAGGATGGAATTGCCGAGCTAACTTTCGAAAAGCTTGTTTGATCTCTTCTTGAGATGCAGTTTTGGGAATTCCGAGGACTTCATAATAATCGCGGTTAGTGGTCATTCATTGATCCAATCGTTATTGAGCAACTTTTACGAGTGCGGGACGTAAAACTCGTTCTTTGTGTTTGTAACCCTGTTGTAACACCGCGATCACAACTCCTGATTCATGTTGCTCGGAAGGCTCTTGAAGAATAGCTTCGTGGTAGGTGGGATCAAATGGTTTGCCTTCCGCTTCGATGCGAGTAACACCTTCAGACTCAAGGAGCATCAGAAATTTTCGGTAGACCAACTCAATTCCGTCCGCCCAAACATCCCCTTCTTTTTTATGAGCAAGAGCACGCTCTAGGTCATCGATGCCGGTTAGGAATTTTCTGATCATCTCACCCGCGCCATACTGACCGGCTTCCGACTTCTCTTGTTCGTTGCGGCGGCGAAAGTTGATAAAATCAGCTCGTTCGCGCTGCCAGGCTTCAAGGTATTCCTTTGAATTGGCTTCCGCTTTGGCTAGATCTTCCTTTAATTGTTCAATTTCAGTCAGCTCAACCGGCTGCGCGGTTGGCTGATCTTCTTCAGAATCTGTGTGCTTCTTTTTTTTATCCATCATCATAATATCTCACTCATCATAGTTCAATTTGATTGTTCAATAAAGTTATCCAAAACAATATCGCTTAGTATATTCGCGACATAACGTACCGTTGGAATGGTTCGGCTATAGGCCATTCTCATTGGGCCTAAAACGCCTAGTGTTCCAGAAATATATCCAGGAACTCCGTAGCGCGCCAACACCATGGAATACTTCTTTAGTTCATGCCAACCACCTTCGCCGCCAATGACCACATTCACATCCCCCGGCCCGGTGTTGTTCGCGGTAGATTGGATCAGTTCACGTAGTGACGTCCTTTCATCTAAAAGGCGAAGAGCGTTCGCTGCGTCATCAGAGCCGCTAAAGTCTTTGACGGCCATCATATTCGATAATCCATCGTAGTAGATATGACCACCGCCCTTATCATCGACGCGGTTTAGCTCTACCATAATGAGGTGGAGAATATCCGATTCGAGCGCATCAAAATGAAAATTAGCGTGATGAATTTCTTCTGATGTTTTTCCTCTAAAGTGAATGTTCACTTTTTGGGCAACTTCAGATAGTTTTTCCTGGCTCACTGGCTCGGCTATAGTAAGGAATTGTTGGTTTACAGCTCCACCGTACATCACCATCACCATGAGCACTTGCCGGCCCTGGGTTGAGATCAACTCAATGTGCTTGACGCGATTTCGGTCGGCGAAGGGAGCTGTAACCAAGGAAATGGCTTGCGAATGACTGGCCAATACCGAGGCCGCTAAGGTCATCCATTGGTCTACTTCGGGGCGAGATTGGTGGAACTGGTGCAAGATGGTGTTCTGTACCGGCTCGGGAAGCTCGGCCTGCAAGGTTGTTTGGCTTACTAAAAAACGATAGCCTTCTTCGGTGGGTACGCGGCCGGCTGAAGTGTGCGGTTGACGCAAATAGCCCAATTCAGTAAGCGCTACCATTTCATTGCGAATGGTTGCTGTACTGATATTGAGCTTATAGTTTTCTACTAAATGAGCAGATCCAACAGGCAACCCTGATTCGATGTAGTCTCTGATCACTAGTAATAAGATGGAGCGTTGACGATCCGATAATTCTGCCATAATTAATAGGTTAGCACTCAAACCACCCGAGTGCTATTTTCGAAATAATAATAACCTATCCAAAAATGGTAGTCAATAAAAATCGTGTTAGAGGGATATATACATTTTTCGTTCGGCATCTTAGAATCCGATGATGGGTAGAACAAACCCCTTTCCGGTGTTAGAATGAAACCCGACCAAACAAAGGAGTACCATGAGAGTACGACGCGCTATGTTATATACCCCAGGGGATGAGTGGACCAAGATCAATAAAGCCATCACCCTTAATGTTGATTCTATTTGTATGGATCTCGAAGATGGAACCGCGGCGAACCGCAAGCTAAGCGCCCGCGCGACTGTTTGCAAGGCTTTGGATGAACTCAATTTTTCCAAATCTGAAAAACTGGTGCGGATCAACGCGGTTGGCTCAGGGTTAGAAATGGACGAACTTCGCGAAATCTTGCCGCACCTCCCTGATGGAATTGTCATCCCAAAAACAGAAACTGTCGCACAAGTAGATCTGGTTAGCAAAGTGATCGATGACTTTGAGCGCACAAATGACCGTCCTTTGAACGGAATCCGCATTTTGGTGGTGGTCGAATCAGCCTTGGGACTGTTGAATTTGCGTGACATCGCCGCCCATCCACGTTTGGATGGCATCATTTTTGGAGCGGAGGATTTCACCGCCAACATAGGCGCTAAGCGCACAGTTACAGGTTGGGAAGTTTTATATGCCCGCAGCACTGTAGTAACCTACGCTGCCGCTTATGATAAGCAAGCAATCGATATGGTTAGCATTAACTTTCGTGACCCCGTCACGCTCAAGGTAGAATCCGCGGTAGGCGCCTCATTGGGCTTTACTGGTAAACAGATCATTCATCCTTCGCAAGTACAACCTGTACAGGAAGCCTTTACCCCAAGCTCGAAAGAGATCGAAGATGCCGCGAATTTGATCAAAGCATTTCGCGAGCACGAAGAATTGGGGAATGGGGCTTTTGAATATGAAGGTAAGATGATCGATATGCCCATACTAAAACAAGCGCAAAATGTTATCGATAGAGCCATCGCCGCTGGAAAGATCCTTTAAATGACTTCTGTAACATTTGGATTACTATCCGCCATATTTTGGGGATCTGGAGATTTTTGGGGCGGGGTAGTTAGCCGCAAGATCGGAGCTTACCGCGCGGTCTTTTATGCCGAAATTGTTGGGCTGGCGATGCTATTCACCGGAATCGCAATTACTGGTGAAGCTTTCCCTGAGCAGGGGAAATTCCTGCTCGCTTTATTGGCTGGCGCTATTGGCACGGGCGGGTTGATCATCCTTTACCGCGCAATGGCAACTGGCTTGATGAGTATCGCAACACCCATTTCAGCGTTACTAGCGGCGGCTTTGCCAGTGGCTATCGGTTTATTTTTTGATGGAATGCCCAAGATCACAGCCTTGATCGGTTTTTTTCTGGCGTTCGTAGCGGTGTGGTTTATTTCGCAAGACAGCAGCGAAAAATTAAACCTGCAAAAGATCAATGATCTGTTTTTGCCACTGTTCGCTGGGTTATGCTTTGGCACTTATTTTGTCCTCATCCACAGCGCCAGCGATACAACGGTCATTTGGCCAATGGTCGCCAGCCGCACAGGCGGCATGGCGGTGGTTGTGGTCGCGATGATCTACACAAAAACCGCTTGGAAGCTCACCGAAGAACGCCCATGGAAACTGATCATTCTGAATGCGTTTCTAGATATCTTTGGCAATGCCTTTTTTATCATCGCCGGACAATACGGCAGGTTGGATATTGCCTCCATTCTTGGTTCGATGTACCCTGGCGCGACCGTTTTATTGGCTTGGTATTATCTAAAGGAAAAACTGAACGGTTTACAATGGGCGGGCATCCTAAGCGCCTTAGTGGCAATCGTTTTACTAACAGTGTAATAGGTCTGATCAGGATCAGAAATTGGAAGAGCTGAAAACGGGCAATTAGCATAGCCCACTTTCAGCTCTTTTTGATTTGCGTGACAAGGTGTAGTTCCTAAGGCTTTTTCTCTAACTGGCATTTTATTCCTCCGCCGAAATGCTTCGGACGGAAATCCAAACGACTTACGGTCTTTCGATCCATAATTTTGAAACCAGACGCTTTACCAACCTCAGTCAAAAAAACTCCGCTGAAGCCGCCTATGATCTTTGGGTTGAGTGTGTAGACTATTTCCCAAAATTTTTCAGAACGGGTCACATTGACCAAAGCAACCTTGAGCATGATCTCAATAACCGCGCTTTTGCTGATCGAGAAAAAGCATGACGATATTACATCACGACTCGCTGCCAAGCGAACGCAGGAAGGTGAGTAAACCATCGGATCAGTGAGGTGAGGTTATCTTGTTGGTAGTTACCGTTGCGTAATCTATAATACAAATATTTAAGCTATGGATAAGTCAAAAATCTAATCTGAGGAGAAAAAATGATACCTGAGCTTGTTTCACTTCCAGCCTTCAAGATCGCTGGGCTTCTGCTTGTCAGTAAGAATGAAAATAATGAGATCGTTAGCCTATGGGATAAATTTATGCCCTATATGGAAGGGAACTTTCGAGCAGACCTAACCACCTGCTATGGTCTATGTTTGCCAGCCCCAGATTGGGCGGAGGAAGGCGCTTTTGAATATATCGCTGGCGTAGAGATCAAACCTAGTGCCTCTACGCCAGCGGGATTGATCACAAGAGATGTGCCGGCAGCCAAGTATGCCAAATTCAAACATTTTGGCAATGCTTCCTTGGTAAAAGAAACGTTTGATAAGATCTACGGCGGCTTGCTGAAAGAGAATGGGCTAACTTTAGCACCGAACCCCTTTGATATGGAAGTTTACGACGAGGGTTTTAAACCTGGTAGCCCCGACTCAGTAATGTATGTGTACGTAGCTGTGGTGTAACTCGCATTCTCGTTCCTCAGGCCATAATTACGATCCTGGCGTTTCAAAACCGGCAAAAATCCTCACATCGCTAAAAATGGTAAGCCGCCACCTTAGTATATTTCCCGCATGAAATCATCCTATGGAACTATACCAGACGGTCAAGATGCCCTTGTCATCTTGACCGTCTCGAGCATTTGCTTGAACTAAATTTTGATCGCTTTCTAAGCTCGTTCTCTTCTTGGTGATCCTTCTACATTTTTGTGCCAGTCTATTCGTTAGGGCTTGCTACCGCTACCACCACCACTGGTCTGGCCATTGCCACCGCCTTGTCCAAATTGCCCGGACTGATCAGGGTTTCCGCTCTGATATTGGTTTCCAATAGGCGTGCCTGTGGTTGCACAAGTTGTACAGCTACCTGAACCTTGTCCATTCATTGGACTTGGCGTTCCATAGAATGGAATTCCACTACCGGTATTGGATGGTTGTGATGTTAGCGCTGGGAATTGCTGGTTTCCGTTACTATTTGAGCCGTTCTGATTTCCATACTGGTAGCGAAGTTGAGGAAGATCAACTAACCCGAGATCAACAGCATGTATTTGGTTTTGCATCATCAATCGTATCCTGGCTTTAACAGCGGAACCAGCCTCAAAACCAACCCCAGCTTGGGTAACTTGCCGTTCTTGTCCGACCGTTTGGCTGCGAATACGGTTCAAAGCGCTTGTAGCTTGAACTTCAGGCATATTCATCGCGAACATCATGGTTTGTCGTTGTTGATGTTCCAATCTCAATATGCTCTCTTCATCGATCGTAATCCCCTGATCCATCAGCGACCCGATCTCACTCACTCTGCGATCCGTTATTGTAAGCATCATCTCGAATTTCGATTGGTCGCCGCTTGCTATTTCAAGGCCTGCGTTTTCGCTCCATAGCTTAACTGGGTAAAGCGACTGGTTAGGCAGAGAGTATTGCGAAGCGAATACGGTTGTTCCACCCATCAAAGCTACAACCAACCCGGTAATGAGAACAGAAAAAGTGAGCCTGCGAATAGAGAACCACCCGAAGTTGGATTTGCCAAATAAGGTCTTCCCGCTCGTCCTTGTCTCGATTGATTTTTTCTGATCGGACGCATAATCCGCGGCTAATTCGAGAAATGCTTTCTTCCCTGCATCAGCACGGTTGGTATTTCTGGAAGTTCCATTTTTTATCGAACTCAGATAACCTTCTAGCTGTTCACTCATTTCAGAATCGTT
>CAIRYE010000302.1 GCA_903882765.1 uncultured Anaerolineae bacterium | reverse complement strand
TTGGCGCTGCTCAGCTACCTCATCTTCTTCGGGTTGATCTTTCTCGATCTAGCCCGCCGGCCGCAATACCGAACACGCTTGATCATCGCGGCGGTGGTCTTGGCATCTGTTTTTATCGGTATCGTTTTCCAAACCCTGCGATCACAAAAGATGACCGACTTCTCAAAATCCCCCTTTAGCCTAGTGCCCCATTTCGAAAGCCTGCAGACCATCATCGCCGATCCCTTGGCTAATTCGTATTGGCTCCCGCAAATTGGATACCTGATCTTAGCGTTTGTCGTCCTGCTTCTTGTCGTATCCTTGCCAACTTTTTCTGAGAAGAAAAGCCGCGTCATCCTTTTCAACGTCATCGCCTTCATCGGGGTTACCGTCTTTTTTGTATTCATATTCTTTAATGCCTACGTCCAATTCCGATTTCGCTACGGCATTTTATTGGTCTATTTCATCATCCCGTGCGTTGCCATCTTCATTTATTCGGTTTCCAGGTTGATCAAACCGAAAAATACCGCCCTTTCAACGATGATCCCATTGATCCTACTTACCGCGGTATTCTTTGTAAATATTCCCTCCATCCAAGCCATCTATGGCTACCAGGGCAAAGGTCGCCACCCAGTTAGCGGCAACGCCCACTACCGCTACGGATCCGCATACGAATACCTCGCCAGCAAGATCCTCCCCGGCGAAGCGCTCCTAAGCAATTCCTTTTATTATGTCGATGAAATGAATGGCAACCGTCTGCAAAACCCCCAAAGAATAGAATTTAACACCGTGTTTCGAGAAGAGCGAAAAAGCATCAAACAAGCAGTCAATGCCTACAAAACCGGTTGGGTAGCGGTGTACCCCGATACTCTCTTAGAAAAGCTAGGGTTCGAAAATGGCGATTTCGTGGTCGGCGACAAGTCATTTGAATATCACGGAAGGATCGATGATGTTTACCTCTGGCACTGGAAGACGATCAACTATTAGCCCTATGCGCCTTTGTTTGGTATACCCCCGTTTCATAACCGCCTTTTTGCAACGGAAAATAAATCAGCCCTGATCACAAAAAGGAAAGTTCCCCCACCTAGTGGAAGTTTCACCTCATTGACGTAAAAAACCATTGATCTCTACCATTCCAATTTACGGCGATCACCCAAATCGCCAGCGTTTGATGGTGAGGTCGTTTTAGCTAATCCTTTGCTTGGCGCGCAGCCAAGAAGCCGTACGTTGACTTATAAGGAAGAAACATCCATCAACGAAACAGTTGGGGGATAGTTCGCGATCTATTTCCCATAGAAATATAAAATTTAACCGCAAACGAACCTAAGGGCGATGATGGCATCCGCTTTATTTCGTCAAAACGCGTGCGGCGTTTTTTAGTTCAGTGCGGATCCACCCAGCGTCCTAGTTTGGGGTGCACATTGGGATCTCATCGGGATTATCGCCGGCGTTGAGGTTTAACCCAAGATAAGCCGAAGGGTCGTTGGTGTTGGCGATCTCTAACTCATTCAGCCACTTGCCGCCGCCATCATCTTTGGTCACCGAAAAATGCAAGTGCACCCCCACCGGGTTGGCGGGGTCGCCGCTGTAATTGCCCTGATAGCCAAGCAGCGTCCCTTCCTCTATATACACTTCCTCGCTGCCCATCGGGTAAGCCGCCTCAATAAAGGAGTTTCCTTGCGCGTCGGCCATGTGGGTGTAATAGGTCCATATCTGCGTGCCGGGGTTCAGCGGGTCGCTAGGTACCCGAATGATCAAACTCGAGACCCAACCCGGCTCACGGCTGAGGTAGCCGGCGTACGCCGCGTAAACCGGCGTAATACCCACATCCGTGCCGGCAAAAATATCGATGCCCTGATGGCGATGGCCCACCCTAAAAGAGTCGTCCCAAATATAGCCCACCATGCCATCGCTCGGAAAGCTGAACGGAGCGTCGTTACAACGGCTGCCGGCTTTGATCACGTAGCGCTGGTTGCTCTGCGGCTGGGTGATGA
>CAIRYE010000301.1 GCA_903882765.1 uncultured Anaerolineae bacterium | reverse complement strand
CTTCCCAGTATTGGATTATGCCAACGCCATGGTCGCCGACCCCAAGTCGGGCAACCCCACCCTATGGAAGCAGCACATCTCCGGCACAACCAACATTTCGCCGGCAGTACCCGCCCTTGCTCCAGCAAAACTTACCGGCAGTTTGTACCTCACCGGCAAAATGGCGAATTGCAAAAAATACTCCAACTCAGAACAAAAGAAATACGCCAGCGCCCTGCAAACCATGGCACCCAAAGGAATCGGCGAAACCAAAGGCATGCTGGGCTATATGTTTTGGGTCGCGCAAGACCCTCCCGGAGATAAAAACCTCTCTACCGCGCCGCCCAACAGTTGCGAAAAAGGCATAGGCAAAGGGGCGGCAACTTTCAAGCTCCCCATCCCAATGCCCGCCCTTCGTCAGAAATAAAGCTTCACGCGTTCAAGGTCCGAGCCCAAATAAGGTCCTCCGGTCAGTCCGTCTCCCGGATAACGAATTTGGCATTAAAATAAACCCCGTGACCATCATCCTTCCTTCCACCCCCGAAAATATCTCCCGAGCCGCCAACATCCTACGTGATGGCGGCTTGGTTGCCTTTCCCACCGAAACGGTCTACGGGCTCGGCGCGGATGCCCTCAACCCCGCTGCCCTCGCTAAGATCTTCCAAGCCAAAGGCCGCCCCACCGCCGACCCGCTCATCGTCCATATCCACACCCTCAACGATCTCAACCAGCTGGCAAGCCAAGTAAGCGATCTCGCACTCACGCTGGCGGAAACGTTTTGGCCGGGCCCGCTCACCTTAGTTCTGCCAAAAACAGCCGCCGTGCCCTCCCTCATCACCGCCGGGCTGGGTTCGGTCGCCATTCGCCTTCCCGATCACCCCGTAGCGCTCGCTCTCATCAAAGCCGCCGGCACACCCATCGCCGCCCCCTCCGCCAACCTATTCGGCCACACCAGCCCCACCACCGCTCAGCACGTTTACAACGATCTCGCCGGCCGGGTAGATCTCATCCTCGATGGCGGCCCCACCCGTGTCGGCGTCGAATCTACCGTCCTCGATCTCACCAGCACCCCGCCGCGCATCCTGCGCCACGGCGGCATCCCCCGCGAGCGGATCGAACAGGTCATTGGCAGCGTTGATGTGATGGCGCGCGATTATGCCCCCACCGAAAGCCTGCCCTCCCCCGGTTTGCTTGCCAAACACTACGCCCCTTACACACCGCTCACCCTTTTCAAAAACGACCTGCTCGGCACCAAAATGCTCGACTTCGTCCAAGCCGAAACGGCCCTTGGCAAGTCCATCGGCGTTATGGTCATTGATGAGGAAGCCCACCGCTTCGAAGCCATCGGCTGCCAGGTCTACCGCCTTGGGCAAGCCAACAACCCCGCCGCCATCGCCAGCCACATCTATAACGCCTTGCGCTGGTTCGACGGCCGCTCCCTCGATGCCATCGCCTGCCACGATGTCTCCCCCAGCGGTATCGGCTCCGCCATTCACGATAGGCTCCTGCGCGCTGCCACCTCCGTCATCGAATGATCGACCAATAAAAAAGCTGTACCGCCAAAAGTGCGCGATACAGCTCTACAGTTCCTAAACGGTCTCTTTTTTCCCTATCCAA
Organism: uncultured Anaerolineae bacterium; assembly: GCA_903882765.1. Lineage (GTDB taxonomy): Bacteria > Chloroflexota > Anaerolineae > Anaerolineales > Villigracilaceae > UBA5195. The sequence continues at coordinate 483 of CAIRYE010000301.1, read as the reverse complement.
CCTTCGCGGCTCGCTCCGCGTCACAATGCGGGCAGCCAATATGCTCCGCCCGAACAATGGCCTGGTCCGATGACCAGAAGAAGTTGTCCGCGCCGATCTCTTGCACCAAGCCGCCTCGGTCCAGCATCCCCATCACATTGCTATGAACGCCGGCAAACATCAAAATGCCATTTTGGCTCTTTAGTTTTTCACTCAACCGCCGTAATGCGTCCATGCCCGAGGTATCCACTAACGGCACCCCCCGCATCGAAAGGATCAACGCGTGGATCTTTTCGGTGTGCGAAAATGCCTCATTAAATTGCCCGCTCGCCGCAAAAAACAATGGTCCAGTAAGAAAGGCAACCTCAACATGTTCGCAAGACCCGCAATCAATTCCCCTCGCCCGTAATTTCTCAGGGTCCACTTTTTGCACCTCAATATCAATGCTGGCGATCTTATTAAGGAAGACCGCGCCAGCCATAAAGGTACCGATCAAGATCGCCT
>CAIRYE010000300.1 GCA_903882765.1 uncultured Anaerolineae bacterium | reverse complement strand
GGTTTTAGCTGGTAGTAGCAACTGATCCACCACGCCCACTGCCATGCCCGAGTCATCCTTTGTTTCCACTCTTCGATCATCACACCCTCCATCCTACCATCATTACCTATGCGCATCTTGATTTAGAATATTTGTTCTATTTTTATGCTAATTTTTTACCCCTTACGCAGGGGCGAAAAATGGATCGTTTGGAATTTACTCTAATTAGGATCGTTCGTTTGCTTACGGGCATCGGATAGTAATTTTTTACGGGTTTCCTCGTCGGCATCTCTAAAGACGCTCACCCATTCTTCCAGGCTCACATCGGCCGGGTTCTCCGCAGGGTCAAATACACCAGCGGCTTTCATCACATCGATCAAGGGCAAGCCGAACGCGCGCGAAATGCCTTTCAGCATATCCAACCCGGGGGCACGCTCTTGGCTAAAGATGTGGCTCAGCGCGCCACGCGTTACGCCGCTCTCACGAGCCAGCTGCGCCGCCAACCAGCCGCGTTTTTTTAGTTCTTCTTTTAACCACTCAGCGAAACGTTCAGATGACATTTTTCCTCAATGAGGATAGTATACCACAGACAACGTCCAGGTAAAATTATATACATCTGTAGTCTTGGTTTGCCGAACGCGGAACTGTATTTTGAAACATCGATACTCGTAAAATCGATAGCAATGGGCAAAGCTATTTTTCTCCATACGGTTTTTAGAGAAAAAACGCCCCATTAGTCCTATTGATTTCTTCTTTCAATCCACCGATAATGAAGCATTCAGGTAAAGGAGAATTTTATGAGGCATGAAGGCAGCACTGTGCGATTCGCGATTGTGATAGCGATAGTCCTTACTATAATGGGTTCCAACCCACCCGTTTATGCAGCCACCCGAGCGCCTTCCCCTGCCGATCTTACATCTGATAATTACTATGATCCAGGCTCTCCAGTTTATCAGGAGATTTGGGTAGACCCCGGCAATGGGGATGATACCACCCATAATGGCGCTTCGCCCTCGGCAGCGTTCCGAACATTAGCTAGGGCTTGGCAAAGCGTTCCCACAACCGATCCATTGGTTCAGGCGGTGCGGATCAATTTACAACCCGGAACCTATACCGCTGAGATGCTCCCAAATTATTGGGAAACCCGCTATGGAACAGCTTCCGCGCCGATCATGATCCGCGGGAATGGATCCAGCCGCGCGGATGTGATCTTGCAAAATACGGTTAATATGTACGATGTACATTATGTATATTTTGAGAACTTGAGCATTGTCTTACACGGCGACACCTTCCACTGTGAACTATGCGACCATATTCTGCTGCGAAATTCAGTATTTACTGGCGGCGCACAACAGGCGCAAGAAACCCTCAAGTTCAATCAGTCACAGTACATCTACCTCGAGAACAATGATATTTCGGGCGCATGGGATAACGCGATCGATTTTGTGGGTGTGCAATATGGCCATATTCTAAACAACCAGATCCATAACGCCGGCGATTGGTGCGCCTATGCCAAAGGTGGTTCAGCTTATTTGCGCGTTGAATCGAACACCATCTACGATTGCGGAACAGGCGGTTTCACTGCCGGACAAGGGACCGGTTTTCAATTCATGACCCCTCCATGGATCCAATACGAGGCGTACGATATCAAGGTCGTCAACAACCTGATACACGATATCGAAGGAGCAGGTTTGGGTGTCAACGGCGGGTACAACGTCCTGATGGCATACAATACTATGTACCGGGTTGGCAGCCGCGATCATCTGATCGAAGTCGTTTTTGGAGGGCGTTCTTGCGATGGTTCCCCTGGCGATGAAGGGCGAGAACGTTGCCTGCAGTTTTTAAACCAAGGTGGATGGGGCACAACCGTCGTAGATGATGGCAACAACTATATTCACATCCCGAACAAAAATGTTTTCATCTATAACAATGTGATCTATAATCCCAGCGGTGTTCAAAGTCTGTGGCAGCATTTCGCGATCTATGACCCACGCAATAACCCGGCCAGCAGCCATATTCCCACCGCCGTTACCGATGACAACTTGCGGATAAGCGGCAATGTAATTTGGAATGGCGATGCCACTATGCCTCTCGGAATTGAAGGAAATAGCCAGGCATGTATCGATAACCCTACCTGCAACGCGACCCAGCTCAACGGCGAAAATTACATCAATATTGTTCAGCCGCAATTTATTGATGCCGCCCTAAACGATTTTCATTTGGCTGGCTCATGGTCAGATGCGGTAGCTACTTTTAGCATACCTGATTTCCCCACCTGGGAAATTCCCAGTGTGGCTGCAGGGAGCATAAGTAACGAGGTTTTAATAGATTTTGATGGCGCGCCTCGCGCGGCTTCAAATCCGCCAGGCGCATATGCTTCGGGAAGCTCGCTGGCAGTTTCTGTTCAACGGGGAAACCCCAGCCCGTCAAATTCATCGACCGTACCTTTTATTATTACTTTCTCCTCGCCAGTCACGGGGGTGTCTACCACAGCTCCGTTTGATGATTTTTCTGTTGTGAGCGGCCTTCGCGCCTTCATAACAAGTGTAACTTCACAAACTACGAGCATCTACGTGGTCAATGTAAATACCGGGAGCGGAGATGGGGCGGTTCAATTGAACGTTCTAGATAGTGGCGGAATTGAAGACGCTGACCATAATGGGCTGCATGGAACAAATACTTCTGGCCAAACCTATACCATTGACCGATCTTCACCAACCGTTTCATTCATCGTCCGTGGCCAACCCAACCCTACCAACGCGCTAAATGTGGCTTTTACTGTTTTGTTTAGTGAACCCGTCACCGGCGTTTCTTCAGAAGATTTTTCCGTTGCCTCGAACGGAGTGGTAGGGGCAACGATCAGTAATGTCACCGGTAGCGGCGCAACGCGCACGGTGTCGGTGAATACAGGAAGTGGAGACGGAACCCTGCGACTGGATGTATCTACCGGCGCAAGCATCACGGATACTGCCGGCAACGCGCTGAGCGTTGGTTACAGCGCGGGTGAAGCATACACCCTTCAAAACTCAGCGCCCATTCTGCTCACCCCCGCCGATGCGTCTACCATCACCTCCTTCCGCCCCACATTTGATTGGGTTGATGCCTTCGGGGCATCCGGCTACACGATTCAGGTCTCAAAAAGCATATCTTTTAATTCTTCATTATTGAACAAAAATATCACATCCTCAACATACACCCCCTCCGCTTCCTTGCCGGCAAACGCGATATTTTATTGGCGGGTGCGGTCAAAGATCGGCAAGGTTTACGGCTCCTGGTCGCGTCAGCCACTAAGGTTCATTACGCCGCCCGCCGCGCCTACATTGGTATCACCCGGGAAGGATGCGTTATTGGTTGGAACATCGCCCCTCTTAACATGGTCGGCGGCCGCCCTACCTTCCAGCCCGGTCTTTGATTCTTACCAGGCACAGATCGCCACCGATATAAATTTCCTACATCTGGTGCATGATCGTGTTGATTCGGGCATCTCTAGTACGCAAGATGCCTCGGTTGTTCTACCGCTTACCGGCGCCACCTATTATTGGCGAGTTCGCGCCGTCAGCGCTAGTGATTCGTCTTTTATCAGCCCTTGGTCTTTGGTCCGAAAAATGATGATCAAATATTCCCCGCCAGTTCTCAGTGAACCTTCTGATATGAGCACCGCGGTGGGCAATTTACCTACCTTTGTTTGGGCGCTGGCGAACGGAGCGAAAAACTATACAGTTGAGATCGCCCAGAACCCTTCCTTCGCTGGTAAGATCTCCAAAACAGTCAACAGCGCTAGGTATACACCTACAACCCCCCTCACAACAGGGGTACGCTATTATTGGCGGGTAAAGATAAATGGAAACTATACCCCCATCACCTCCACCGCTTGGAGTTTCATTCCATGAGCAAATTGACGCAGCGGCATTGAACCTAAATAGGATGAGCTTGAAAGCCATTGCAAATGTCTGGGTAACCCAATGTTCCAAGCAGGGTACCACAACAAAGGGGTATCCCCAAAAGGTTGTAGTAGTAACGTAAGGACTAGTATCACTAAAGAAAAAACTGACTGCTCTCCTGAGCAGTCAGTTTTTTACAATTTTGATCTAGAAAAGAGGGTTCGAAACGACCGGAATTAAATTACCCTTATTACCCCCCGAACCTAATCGGCGCTCACATCCATATTCTCATCCCTAAAGGCAAAGTAGATGAAAGCCGACCACGCGATCAGCAGCACGTGCAGGGCGTCGTTTTCGTTGAACCAGAGGCCGCTTGCCGCGTACAGCGAGGCGCCGAAACCGCCAAAGAGAAAAGCGAAATAACCGATGTTGACCAGAAGAAAGCCCAGCCAAACCTGGATCAGCTTTTTATTGAGAGCATCGTGGTGGACGCGGTAATAGCGAATGTTCATGAAGAACATCAGCAAGAAGTTGGCGCCGATGAAGGCCATAAAGCCCTCGTAGGTGACCAAGAATTTGATCGGGAGGATTGCGCCGATCAGGATGTAGGCGGTGTAGGCGATGCTATCCACGATGGCAAAGCGCACCATCCACTTGCGGCCGGTCGCGCCCGCGCTGGTATAGCCGGTTGCGGCAACCAAAAAATTGATGGAATAGGCGGTGATCAGCATATAGGCCAGCTCCCACGCGCTGGTGAACAAACAAAGCTCCTGCCCGCGGCATTTTAGCTCGTAGCCAAAGGCTTGGTAGCTAGTGCCGGCCACGATGGCGCTCACCCCCCACAACACCAT